>CAZMDX010000636.1:0-8498 GCA_964564805.1 uncultured Pseudoalteromonas sp.
GTGTATGACTTAGAACATGCTGTTCGTATTCGTACTGGTGAAACAGATGGCGAAGCCATTTCTGAAATTGGTGTTGAAGGTATCACCGTTAGTGAAGTTAAAGGTTTTGGTCGTCAAAAAGGACATACCGAATTATATCGTGGCGCTGAGTATCAAGTTGACTTTTTACCAAAAGTGAAACTTGAAGTCGCCGTCCAAGATGATCATGTCGAGCGTTTAGTTGAAGCTATTGTTGGCGCTGCTAAAACCGGCAAAATTGGTGACGGTAAAGTGTTTGTGTATGACTTAGAACATGCTGTTCGTATTCGTACTGGTGAAACAGATGGCGAAGCCATCTAGACTTTAGGAGAGAAACCATGGAAATTACTTTTGAATTGGGCTACGCCCTAGATACTTTTTATTTTTTGATGTGTGGCGCGCTAGTCATGTGGATGGCAGCTGGCTTTACAATGTTAGAAGCTGGCCTAGTTAGAGCAAAAAACACGACAGAAATACTCACTAAAAACGTCGCGCTTTACTCGATTGCATGCATCATGTACATGGTATGTGGTTATTGGATCATGTACGGAGGAGATGGAGGAATAAGTACCGCCACTCCATTCTTAGAAGGGATATTAGCTGATGGTGCAACGGGTGTAGCTGAAGATGCAGCTACTTATGCACCTGCTTCTGATTTCTTTTTCCAAGTAGTATTCGTGGCTACTGCAATGTCTATTGTCTCTGGTGCAGTTGCAGAGCGTATGAAACTTTGGGCATTTTTGGCCTTTACAGTTGTCTTAACCGGTTTTATTTATCCTATGTCAGGATCTTGGACTTGGGGCGGAGATTCTGTGTTTGGTCTATATACCCTAGGTGACTTAGGTTTCTCTGATTTTGCGGGCTCTGGTATTGTACACATGGCCGGTGCTTCTGCCGCACTTGCTGGTGTATTGTTGCTAGGCTCACGCAAAGGTAAATATTCAGAGGACGGTAAAGTCAATGCAATTCCCGGTGCTAACTTACCTATGGCAACGCTAGGTACCTTTATTTTATGGATGGGTTGGTTTGGTTTTAATGGTGGTTCAGTATTAGCACTAGCTAGTGTTGAAAGTGCTAACGCTGTTGCAGTGGTATTCTTAAATACTAATGCCGCCGCTGCGGGTGGTTTAGTTTCTGCTCTTATCTTAGCGCGTATTTTGTTTAAGAAAGCTGATTTAACGATGGCCTTGAATGGTGCCTTAGCTGGTCTGGTCGCTATCACCGCTGAGCCATCTACACCTAGTCCTATCCAAGCCACATTATTCGGTGCTTTGGGTGGTATTTTAGTTGTGTTCAGTATCCTTACTTTTGACAAGTTGAAGATTGATGATCCAGTAGGTGCTATCTCTGTGCATGGCGTGGTCGGTTTGCTAGGTCTTTTATTAGTACCTTTCACAAACCCTGAAGCCGCTACCTTCGGTGGTCAATTGCTGGGTGCTGGTACTATTTTCATCTGGGTATTTGGTACTAGTTTTGTAGTTTGGGCAATACTGAAAGCGGTGATGGGTATTAGAGTCACCGAAGAAGAAGAGTTCGAAGGCGTAGATATGAGTGAGTGTGGCTTAGAAGCTTACCCTGACTTCACTACTTCACGTAATTAATCGTTCTTCATTGAAAAATGAAAAAATTAGTTTTGACTAATAGATCCGACTAAATTGTTGAACTGATATTAAAGAGCCTCGCATTTGCGGGGCTTTTTTATTAAGGATAAAGGGGGGGGGGACTCGCGTTCTAGGTCTTTGCCTGTTTTTGTTAGAAGTAAATATTAGATATTTAGTAAGGGGTGTTTTGCTATTGGTCCCATTAATCATGAGTACAACATATTAAAGTCTTCTAACATTTTTAAGATGAAGATGAAGATGAAGATGAAGATGAAGATGAAGATGACTAGACGTACCTCAAAGTGGTGGCAGTTGTTCCAACAATAGCCCACATTAAACTTAGCGGGGTAACTTTGTGCGTTTAATTTTTATACCGTCAGTCTGTTTTAGTGATTTTCAAATAGAACAGTTTACGTCAGTGCATTGAACTGAACTACAAAATCAGAGTATCCTAATATCATTGTCAATCTTCAATCTGTGATTAATGAAAATATCTATATTAATGAGTCTGTTAACCTTGGTTTTAGGCAGCTATAAATGTTTTGCTTATGACCGAATAACAGGTGAACCTTTTGCTTCTCGTTCTGAAGTGATAGCCCAAAACGCCATGGTGGCAACCAGTCAGCCTTTAGCGACCCAAGTCGGTTTAGAAATTCTAAGACAAGGCGGTAATGCCATTGATGCGGCTATTGCTGCTAATGCTATGTTAGGACTCGTTGAGCCAACGGGTAGCGGTATAGGTGGAGATCTGTTCGCTATTGTGTGGGATGCTAAAACTCAGAAATTATATGGGCTCAATGCATCGGGTCGCTCACCAAAGTCACTCACTTTAGAGCACTTTCAATTGCAAGGGTTAGATAGTATTCCTTCGTATGGGCCTCTGCCTGTATCTGTTCCTGGTACTGTTGATGGTTGGTTTGAGCTGCATACTAAGTTTGGTAGCTTACCCATGACGAGCATTCTTGGACCTAGCATCGAATATGCTAAAAATGGATTTCCTGTTAGCGAACTAGTTGCTTATTACATGCAGCGCAGTGCGCTTAAACTGAGTGGTTTTGAAGGCTTTAAAGAAACGTATATGCCTAAGGGCAATGCCCCAGTGAAAGGTCAGTTATTCAAAAATAAAAGATTAGCTGTTACCTACGAAAAAATTGCAACGGGTGGGCGCGATGCCTTTTATAAAGGTGATATTGCTCGGTCGATAGCTGCATACATGAAAAAACAAGGTGGCTTTTTAAGTTATGACGACTTAGCCAGTCACACTTCTGAGTGGATCGAACCAGTTTCGACAAATTATAAAGGTTATGATGTTTGGGAGTTACCGCCAAACGGTCAGGGCATTGCTGCTTTACAAATCTTAAATGTGCTAGAGCAGTTTGATGTTGAGGGCATGGGTTTTGGTTCACAGCAATACATTCATACTTTTGTTGAAGCAAAAAAACTGGCGTTTGAAGATAGAGCAAAATATTACGCTGACCCTGCGTTTAATAAAATCCCAGTTGATTGGTTAATCTCAAAAGAATATGCCCAACAACGCAGTAAGTTGATCGATAATAATACAGCCAGCAAACGTATCGATGCGGGATTAAACGAAGGAGATACCATTTATCTCACCACAGCAGATAAAGACGGCAATATGGTATCGCTTATTCAAAGTAACTATCGTGGTATGGGTTCAGGTATGACACCTACTGGTTTAGGCTTTGTGTTGCAAGATAGAGGTGAAATGTTTAGTTTAAAAAAAGGGCACGTTAATGTTTATGCGCCAAATAAACGCCCCTTCCATACCATTATTCCGGCTTTTATTACTCGTAACGGCCAACCCTGGGTTAGTTTTGGCGTTATGGGTGGCGGAACACAACCACAAATGCATGCACAAATTGTGGTCAACCTTATTGATTTTGGAATGAATTTACAAGAGGCAGGGGATGCACCCAGAATGCTACATTCTGGTTCTAGCCAACCCACAGATGAAGTGATGATTGACGGTGGCTATGTCAGTTTAGAGACAGGTTTTGATGTTAAAGTTAAACGTGAACTTATGAAAAAAGGCCATGTTATACAAGATGTGTTGGGCGCTTTTGGTGGTTATCAGGCTATTATGCGCGACCCTGAAACTGGCATATATTATGGCGCGTCGGAAAGTCGGAAAGACGGCCAAGCGGCTGGCTATTAACTTTGTAGGATACGAGTAAAAAATTATGACTCAAGCTCAAAAGGGCATCTGTGCAGAGCCTAATATTCACGCACTTTTTTTGACCTTCACTGTCATAGACGATGATGTTCAGGCCATGCGTATAAAATTAGCTCACACCTTAGACTTGTTTACCTATTTCGATGAGGAATACTACGAAGCAATGGTGTCTGGTGTTTTGGCCATAGGTACTGATTATTGGTACGAGCTGTATCCTGATATTATCCCAAAAGAACTAGCTCCATTCCCCGCCATGAACTGTGACGATCGCAGTGCACCGAACTCACCTGGTGATTTGTTTATTCAAATCAAAGCAGATCGTATGGACATTTGTTATGCCATCGGCATTGAAATCATACAGTTGTTGAAAGTCCACGTTGACTTATATGAAGAGGTTAGAGGTTTTCGATATTTAGACGGAAGAGACCTGACTGGTTTTGTAGACGGCACTGAAAACCCCCGTGGCATGCACAAATTTAATGTTGCGATAATTGGTGATGATGATCCTGATTTTGCTGGTGGTAGTTACATTCATGTGCAGCGCTACCGACACAATATGACAAAGTGGCAGCTACTGCCTGTCGCAAAACAAGAAGACGTGATTGGCAGAACCAAGACCGACAATGCCGAATATAGCAATGAAAAAAAGATGGCTTCCTCTCACTCACAAAGAACTAGTTTAAAAGACGAAAAGGTTAACAGCATGGAAATGCTCAGGCAAGGTATGCCTTACGGTGATATGTCGGTGCAGGGATTATATTTTGTTTCTTGTGGTAAAAGCCCTCGCCCTTTTACCACAATGCTAAAGAGTATGATTTTTGGAGATGAGGAGGGAATTTACGATAAGTTCCTCGATTACACTACCGCTGAAACAGGCGCAGCATTTTTTGCACCATCTATTACTTTTATCAAAAAACAAGCGAAGGAATAAATCTTGTTGGCGTTGGGCATTATGAAAACAGTTCGGTAATATATTGTAGAAGTAGTTACACCGTGCAGTGAGACAGTGACGTTCAACTTTTACTCATCACGAATAAATATTAATTTAGAAAAAACGTAGCTAGGGTCACTTTAAGCTCTCAGATATTATGCGTTTACTCGCTGCAAAAAATAATACTTTGTAAATTATTTGGTGATGGATGACTGTAATACATAACTTACAATAATATCGACCCATCCCAATCTTCGGCAAGCTGCGTATTTTGCAATTTAGCACATTGCGTTAAATGATGAATAGCTAGGGTGTCATGTGGATTGATCTCCAGAGCTTGTTTGAAATGAGAGGTTGCCAGTTCCCATTTTTGAACTTTTCGATAATTCAGACCCTGTTCAATCAATTTGGCGTTAGCTAATTTCAATTTCTTTACCTTGGCGTCTTGATGGTCGATTATTTCATATACCTCTATTGGTGTTTTTCTGCCTTTAACCCTTACCCAATCTAACAAGCGATATTCAAATACGCCATCTGCTGCTGCTTGGTGCAAAGTTTGTGCGCTAATGACGATGTCAGTATTGTATTTTGGGGCTAGGGCTTCGAGTCGAAAGGCGATATTGACACTATCGCCCAGAACGGTGGTATCCATGCGATCGTCTGAACCTACAGTGCCAATAATCACTGGGCCAAAGTGAATACCAATACCAATATTTATCGGTGGATAATTAGAGTTGGCACGATGTTGATTATACAGGTTGATTGCATAACGCAGGTCAAGCGCAGCACGAATGGCGTCTTGGGCTTTATCGGTATTGGTACCTGTTGGTCTGTCGAATAACGCCATAACAGCATCGCCAATAAATTTGTCAATAAAACCTTTGTTTTTATGAATAGGTTCGTTCATTCGTAAGAAGTAAGAATTTAAAAAATTCATTAATTCTTGTGGCCTCATTTGTTCAGATAAACTGGTAAAGCCGCGAATGTCTGAAAATAAAATAGCTAATTCGTCTTCATCTGCCCGGCCCAGTTCTAATGAGTCGGAGCCATGTTTGGCAAAGTGATCTACAAATTGTTTAGGTACAAACTTACGAAAAGTTTGATTTAAAAGCATCGCCTCTTCGGATTTATCTTTATATTGCCTTAGCGTTTCTTCGCTTTGGGATTGTTGGTCTTTTTGTTGAGTGCTTTGCTTTGGATCTTGTTGAGCGTTTTCGACAATTGTTGAAGTGATAACAGTCAAACGCGCTGTTTTTTTAAGAAGCACCACTAGCACTACTGAGTACAGTGCAATGATCAATAATAAAAACAGCGGTAATGGTTGTAATACTTGCTCAAGCATTAGGTGTAGTTTATCTCTTTAATTATCACTAACGAGTGTCACCATTGTTTAAGTACAACTAGCAGCAACATTAGCCAGTACTTTATCGGCTATATCTAAAGTTTGTTGCACAATTTCGTCAGTATGTGCTGCAGATACAAAACCGCCTTCGTATGAAGCAGGTGCAAAGTAAACGCCGTTCTCTAGCATACCATGGTAAAAGAGATTGAATTGTTCGAGATTGCAATTAGTGGCTTGTTGGTAATTAGTAACACGTTCTACATCAGTAAAAAATATCCCAAACATACTGCCAGTGTAATTAACAGACATGGCGATACCGTGTTTGTTCGCAACTTTTTTCATACCTTCAGCTAAATTTTGGGTAGAACGTGATAGTTTCTCATATAAACCATCTTTCTCGATTTCGCCTAAAGACGCTAAACCTGCTGCCATAGCTACGGGGTTACCCGACAATGTACCTGCTTGGTATACCGGTCCATCTGGAGAGATATGCCTCATAATTTCGGTTTTACCACCAAATGCGCCTACGGGCATTCCACCACCGATCACTTTACCTAAGCAGGTGAGGTCGGGTTTAATCTTATATTTTTCTTGGGCCCCGCCTCTCGATACTCGGAAACCTGTCATTACCTCATCAAAAATAAGTAGGGCTCCGTATTGGTTACAGATATCTCTAAGTCCCTGTAAAAAACCGTCTACTGGAGGAATACAATTCATATTGCCTGCTACAGGTTCAACGATGATACAAGCGATATCTTCTGGATACTGTTTAAATGCTTCAGCTACAGAAATCAGATCGTTATAATCCGCTGTAAGGGTGTGTTTAGCATAATCAGCTGGGATACCAGGTGAGCTAGGCACCCCAAAAGTTAATGCTCCTGAACCTGCTTTAACAAGTAACGCATCGGCATGGCCGTGGTAACACCCTTCAAACTTTAAAATTTTGTCGCGGCCAGTGAATCCTCGAGCTAAACGAATAGCGCTCATAGTCGCTTCTGTACCTGAATTCACCATCCGTAGTACTTCCATTGACGGTACTAGTTCGCTGACTTTTTCAGCCATAAGTACTTCTGCTTCCGTCGGTGCACCGAAACTTAAGCCATTGGCAGCTGCATTAATGACTGCTTGACGAATGACAGGGTGATTATGGCCTAACACCATCGGTCCCCAAGATTGCACGTAATCAATATAACGTTTGCCATCCACGTCATAAATATACGGGCCATCTGCTTTGCTGATAAAAGGTGGTGTGCCGCCCACTGCTTTAAAAGCTCTAACTGGGGAGTTAACACCGCCGGGAATATGAAGTTTGGCGCGTGCGAAAAGAGTTTCTGATTTTTGCATAGTGACTTCTTTTATTGGTTAAATGTTTTACTAATAATTTACTGGAAGCTTTATAACAGCCTGCTGACTAGTTATTTACGTGCCAAAGCACTTCTCGATCAAACTGAGTAACAATATTTTCTACCCCAAGAGTAAGGGCAAATAAAGCCATTCGCACTAATACGCCGTTATCAGTTTGGCGGAATATAGCGAGGTTAGGATTAAGGTTTAAATCATTGTCCAGCTCGTTAGCTTCTGCACGGGAGTCACGAGGTAAGGGGTGCATGATAACTGTCTTTGACTGAAAATGTTTCGTATAAATCTGTTGATTTAAACGAAATTTACCTCGGTATTGATTGGCTTCTTCCTGCGAAGGAAAACGTTCTTCCTGAATGCGTGTTTGATAGCAAATGTCTGCATCTACACTGCCTTCAAATTGCTGTGTAATATTGCATTGATGGCCTGCGTTTTGAATTGCATCGACAATATAGGCGGGCATTGCTAATTCTTTTGGGGATATCAATGTGAAACGGACATTGTTAAATAAACATAATAATTTAGATAACGAGTGCACGGTTCTGCCATATTTTAAATCGCCAATCATGGCGATGTGCATACCATCTATACTGCTGCCATGGTCGAGTAATTCTTTTTGGATAGTGTATAAGTCTAATAACGCTTGAGTGGGGTGTTCATTTGCACCATCGCCACCGTTGATGACAGGTATTCGACTACCTTCTGCAAATTCAGCTACAGAGCCAGAGTCAGGATGACGCATCGCTATAATATCGGAGTAACCACTTAAAACTCGAGCCGTATCATATAAAGACTCACCTTTGGCTAAGGCTGAGTTACTTAGCCCTGTTGTTTCGCGTACCTCACCGCCTAACAAGTTAAATGCGGTACCAAAACTGACTCTTGTTCGGGTACTAGGCTCAAAGAACAAGTTGCCTAAAATCGCGCCGTCTAACACAGTGGTGCGTTTTTGCCGCTTTGCATAGGGCAACATTTGATGAGCTACATTAAATACTCGTTCTATCGCATCACGGTCAAATTGATTGACCGACAGGATATTATTACCTTTAAAAA
>CAZMDX010000637.1:0-2493 GCA_964564805.1 uncultured Pseudoalteromonas sp.
CTGTATGACTTACCTGCAGAAGAAGCAGCTGCCATTCCACAGGTTTGTAGTTCATTTGAACAAGCTTTGGAAGCTCTTAATAACGACCGTGAATTTTTAACTGCCGGTGGTGTCATGTCTGACGAATCTATTGATGCTTATATTGAACTTAAGATGGCTGAAGTACAGACTCTTAATATGACAACTCATCCAGTCGAGTTTGATATGTACTACAGCGTTTAGATACAGAGTATATTCCGCTATCTTCGATAGTTATTAAAATAGATAACAAGCCCGCTTTTGTGGGCTTTTTTTTATCTGTAATAAAGCTACACTTATCTTCGAACTCCAAGCAATGGGGCTCATGATTTTGGTTTCGACTCAGTTATTAGTATGGAGGAAGATGATTGTGCGTGTATTTTACATTCTTTGTTTATTATTATGTGTCAGCGTGTCTGCAAAAGTGTTGTATAAAACAGTAAAGGCTGATGGCAGTGTGGTTTACAGCGATGTTAATAATCAAGGAGCTGTGCCAGTCAATCTATCCTCAATGAATACGGTTGTTATGCCAGCTTTGAATAATGCTTCCAGCCAAACGGCGACCCAAAATATCCGTGTAAAAAAAGTCAGACCCAAGGTGCAATACTCAGTGTCTATACGTTCACCAGAGGCTGAACAAACATTACGTGATAATGCTGGTGAGGTAAAAATTAGCGTCAGTGTTTTACCAAAAAAATCTGGAAAGTTTCAATTAATTTTTGATGGTCAGATATTTAAAACTCAGTCAAAAAGCCAGTTTCAACTAGAAAGAGTTAACAGAGGTGCCCATACCATTAAAGTTAATTTTCTCGACAACTCAGGCAAGATCCTTGCATCGTCAAAGCAGCAGACCTTTTATCTGCAAAAAGCTTCTGCTCTGATTAATGCAAATTAGTGAAATGAACATATTTTATAAAAAATAGTATCTATATCACAGCAGCTAAATAATACTTTGCACTGAATAAGTGCATCAAAAGATGCATAAAAAGTTGAGTTTATGTCTGAATCTATCACTACTGAAAATTTATTAGATAACCTATCAACTGCTGTGGTTGTGTTAGACAGTAGATTAATTGTTCAATATGCTAATCATGCTGCACAAGATGTATTCGAACGCAGTTCAAATTTGTTAATGGGTTGTCCACTTAATCAGTTTATTGCCTCATCGAGTCTTGATTTTGAGCGATTTCAAAATTCAATGGAATTTGGTGTTGTTTACTCTGATAGTGAAGTCACCTTTAAGTTTACTGATGGTCGACATACCCGAGCTGATGTCTCTATTACCAGCATAATGGACAACCAACACAAACGACTATTAGTCGAAATCAGACTTGTCGAACAACAGAAAAAAATTAGTCAAGAGAATCGACAATGGGCTCAACAGCAGGCTGCTCGTGAGTTGGTCCGCGGTTTGGCACATGAAATTAAAAATCCATTAGGTGGTATTAGGGGGGCAGCACAACTGTTAGCTAAACAGCTACATAGCGACGAATTAAAAGAATTTACTCAAGTTATTATCGAGCAATCAGACAGGCTTACCAATTTAGTGGACCGATTATTAGGACCAAATTTGCGTCCAAGTTTCGGCTGGTACAATGTGCATCAAGTACTCGAAAAAGTATGCACTTTAGTGCAACTCGATCCTAGCCATAATATTGCGATTACAAGGGACTATGATCCGAGCATTCCTGACGTCTACCTTGACCAAGATATGATGCAACAAGCCACATTAAATATTGTGCGTAATAGTGTGCAAGTGTTATCGGAACAGCAAGATGTAGTTGGCAAAATACAAATAATCACCAGAATTGAACGCCAAGTGATTATTCATGGCGATTGTTTTCCACTGTGCGTGAAAATCCAAGTTATCGACAACGGACCAGGCATACCTGTAGAACTAAAAAATACATTATTTTATCCTATGGTGACCAGTAAAAAAGAAGGCAGTGGTTTAGGCTTATCTATATCCCAAACTTTGATCGGTCATCACCGGGGGAAAATTGAGGTAGATAGTTGGCCGGGTAGAACAGAATTTATTTTATATATACCCATTGATAAAAAGGATCCTCAGATATGAGTGCAGAACCAGTATGGATAGTCGATGACGACAGCTCGATTCGCTGGGTATTACAAAAAGCGTTACAAGCGGCTAATATCCCTTGTTTCAGTTTTGAAAACCCCCAAGACTTATTATTGCAGTTGGAGACAGGACAACCGCCTGAAGTCATAGTGTCGGATATTCGTATGCCACAAATGGATGGCATGGTGTTATTAAAAGAGGTACATAAGCGCTTTGAAAATATTCCAGTGATCATCATGACCGCCCATTCTGATTTAGACAGTGCGGTGAATGCCTATCAAAGTGGCGCATTTGAATACCTCCCCAAACCCTTCGACATCGACGAAGCGGTAAATTTGGTGCAACGAGCGCTAACTCATGCGCGTGAACAGTCTAGTAAGAACCAACCACCTGAA
>CAZMDX010000638.1:0-1864 GCA_964564805.1 uncultured Pseudoalteromonas sp.
CATACGTTCGACAAAGAATAACTTATTGTTATACATTTGGTTTTTTAAAATGATTTAGCCGTGACGTGCATAGCCAGTAAGGATAACATTAGGGTATTACTAGGAATCTAGGCTAAATAATTGCAATGACAAGCACACCTAGTATTTATTAATTACATTTGTTTATAGATTACCGATAAGAACTGGATCATGTGTCACAACAAAAAGACTACGGCATTAATTATTTTAGACGGTTGGGGCCATCGTGAAGAACAAGACAACAATGCAATAGCTCATGCTAATACACCAATTTTAGATAGCTTATGTGATACACACGCTAACACATTAATATCTGGTACTGGTTTAGACGTAGGACTACCGCCGGGACAGATGGGCAACTCTGAAGTTGGTCATGTTAATTTAGGTGCAGGGCGAGTGGTATACCAAGACTTCACTCGAGTAACTAAAGCGATTGAAGACGGTGATTTTTTTGAAAATTCTGTATTTATAGAAAATCTAGATATCGCGATTAAAGCTGATAAGGCTGTCCACGTCATGGGACTATTATCAGCCGGTGGTGTGCATAGCCACGAAGAACACATTTTCGCTTTTTTAAAAATGGCTGCCAAACGAGGTGCTATGAAACTATATTTACATGCGTTCTTGGATGGCCGAGATACACCACCACGCAGTGCAAAAGGCTCTTTACAATCAGCAGATGCGGTATTTGCTGATCTAGGTTTAGGTAAAATTGCTACCGTCATTGGTCGTTATTATGCAATGGACAGAGATAATCGTTGGGATAGAGTCGAGGCTGCCTATTATTTACTTGCTTATGGAAATAGTAATGAAGTGGCGTCAAATGCTATCGAAGCGTTAGAAGCATCTTATAAACGTGACGAGAATGATGAGTTTATGCAAGCAACAGTGATTGGTGAAGCTGTTCCATTGGAGGATGGTGATGCTGTTTTCTTTATGAATTTTAGGGCTGATCGTGCCCGCGAAATCAGTCGCCCGTTTGTTGAAAAGAATTTTAATGAGTTTGATAAAAGTAAACATATTGAGCTTGGCGCTTTTGTTACTTTAACCCAATACGCTGAAAGTATTGACGCACCAGCAGCATACCCACCTGTGCCCCTAGTAAACGTGATGGGTGATTGGTTAGCTCAACGTAATAAAACTCAATTACGTATTTCTGAAACTGAGAAATATGCCCATGTCACCTTTTTTTATAGTGGGGGTCGCGAAGATTTGTATGAAGGTGAAGAGCGTATTTTGATCCCGTCTCCGAAAGTTGCGACTTATGATCTTCAACCAGAAATGAATTCAGCTGAACTGACAGATAAGTTAGTTGCAGCCATAGATTCTGGAAAATTTGATGTTATTGTTTGTAATTATCCTAACGGTGATATGGTTGGTCATACCGGTAACTTTGATGCAGCGGTTAAAGCTTGTGAAGCAGTTGATACATGCGTTGGAAGAGTTGTTAGGGCAATACAACGTAATGGAGGTGATTGTTTGATCACTGCTGACCACGGCAATGCTGAAAAAATGCAAGATGAAAAAACTGGACAGGCACATACTGCGCACACCAGCGAACTTGTCCCTTTTATTCATGTTGGACAAAATTCTACAGCAAGGATTGGAGGCACATTAAGCGATGTAGCCCCCACTATGTTATATCTAATGGGGATGGAACAACCTAAAGAGATGACTGGCATTACTATCGTTAAACTGGACTGATAAATTGAGATCGAAAGCACATACATTTTTAAAAGGGAAAAGCATGGTTTACAGGCTCTTCTTCGGATGCATGTTATGTTGCTTTTTTACATCAAACTTAAAAGCTCAGGAACAATCAGATCTTGAAAGTATTCAGCAACAA
>CAZMDX010000639.1:0-18999 GCA_964564805.1 uncultured Pseudoalteromonas sp.
ATCCGGCACGGTAATATCCTCAGTGCTTATTAATTAGCTGGGGCTGTTTGTTTTGAACCGGCTTCGTAGTGCGGTCCAAATAATGCGGCCCAACATGTATCGCTTAAAATTGGCTGGAGTAGATTAATTTGAATCAACGAAAAGTCATTGATCAAAAATGCTGCCTCAACACGTATAACTTAATAATTCCTGTGATAAATATCTTGAACTAGCGTGGTATCCACTATCCAATAATACTACCTCAATATGTCCACCAAATTATGGCTGTAGTTATTGAGGTTGAAACAACGGTGTGATCGCATAACAAGTTGGTTGTTTTAACAACGTCTAAAAGTGGCTGGCTTGGCTAAACATGGATCAACGAGATAGTCGTTGTTCAAAATTCGCTTCACAAGCTACGTTTAAAATATGTTGAGGTCTTTAAGTTTGGGCCGAAAATAGTTGCGGGTCAAACTTGCCACCTCAATATACTACAATAATATTTTGGCTAGGGAGGCTAGAGTCGCATCAACTCAATATCGTTGAGCAAATTCTGCTGCCATGCCACTTGGCTATTCCCCAATTTAACTAATAAATTTGTGTCTGGATTTTTTTATGTAAGGGGGATGTGTCGACCCCACTTGCAACAAAACTTATACTGCCTTGTGGCAATAGGGCCTGAACATCTAGCGCTTCCTTTCGATGTTCAAATATTGCAAAAACACATGACCCAGTGCCGGTCATTCTCGACGGCGCGTATTCTAACAACCAGTGTAATGCTTTTGCAACATTCGGATAGCGTTCGCAAACTAATTCTTGGCAATCATTATGCGTGTTAGCAAAACTATAATCGTTAAAATTAATTATTGCTGTATTTCTAGGCAACTCAAGTAATGAAAATATTTCTGCTGTGCATACATGGCTGTCAGGAAATAAAACTAAGTAATTTTTCTCTGGGAGACTAACTTGTTGAAGCTTTTCACCTACACCTTCCGCAAAAGCAGTTTTTCCTTGAATGAAAATAGGTACATCTGCACCCAGAGTTAGGCCTAGTGCTGCTAATTTGGTGTCAGACAATTGACAATTCCATAATTTATCTAACACTAGCAACGTGGTCGCTGCATTTGATGATCCACCACCAATACCGCCGCCCATAGGCAAACGTTTTTTAAGATGAATATCGCAGCCTAAGTTATGAGATTGGTTATTTGGCAAACTTTGCTTCAATAGCAAAGCTGCTTTAATAATTAAATTATCTTTATCAGCGACTCCTTCAATGGGGTCCACTAATTTAATTTCATCAGAATTGTTGACTTCAAAAGCCAGCTCATCGCCGTAATCAAGTACTTGGAATAAACTTTGTAATCGATGATAACCGTTTTTGTATCGGCCATTAATGTGCAAAAACAAGTTTAGTTTGGCTGGGCTTGGCCACCAGTCCAAAGGTTGTTTACTCATGCAATTCCCATTTATTAACACGTATTATTAGTTGATTGTTGTTGTTATTATTCTGGAGTGACACTTTATGGGGCAACCATATCCCGTCCACTAATTTATAATTGTCATAGTTAATTAACCAGTTTTTGCAATTATTACACATTGGCTGCAATTGGCTGATCCAACCTTGGCTACTGCTGAGAACCTTATCGTTCTTTTGATGTTGTCCTTTTACCCACAAACGCAATCTTTCTACTGGTATCTGCCAACCTGTCACCCGCCAAATTAAATAACTAGGGTCAGAGTCTTGATAAGTTTCATCATCAGTGCTCAAAGTGACACCTTCTTCATCACCCTTTAAATTAAGTAGTGAGGTGCCAATAATAGATGTCAAGTTAAGTTGATATTGTTGTCGATTTTGTTGCCATCTAAAGTTGGCACTTTGTTTTTTTTCGGAGCTTTTAAATCCTAATTTACCTTTTATTAACCAACTTTCTTGTTGTTTTAATGATAATTGATGAATAGCTGAATTTAAACTGATCGTTGGTTTAGATAAGGTGCCACACCCAGCCAGAAAAAAAACAAGGGTAAATGCAGATAAAGATTGTTTTATTAAGTAGTAGGTGGGTAACACAGTTTGAATAACACTCTATAATAATAAAATCGATTAAGGTAATAGGAACATACAAGTGACATTGCTTTCAATAGTTTTACCTTTTGCGTACAATGCGGCCATTAAATTGGCCAAACCTATGTTGTAGTTTATCTAATCATTCCATGACCCTAATTGCTTTTGGTATTAATCATAAAACAGCCCCGATTGAATTGCGTGAAAAAATAGCTTTTTCACCCGATGCAATTGTGCAGGCGCTGGCATCATTACGGCAAGAAACTGGCGCCGCGGAGTCTGTGATTTTGTCAACCTGTAATAGAACTGAGATTTATGCACAACTGGATGACACGCAGACAAATTATATTTCTACTTGGCTTGCTAATTTTCATGGTGTGCAACCTAAAGAATTAAAAGACAACAGTTATTTGTACACTGATCAACAAGCTGTTAATCACATTATGCGTGTGGCCTGTGGATTAGACTCCATGATGTTAGGTGAGCCACAAATTTTGGGGCAAGTGAAACAAGCATTTACTGATGCCAAAAATTCTGGCGTTATCAAAGGAGATTTCGAAAGGCTTTTTCAACATACTTTTTCAGTGGCGAAAAAGGTGCGTAGTGAAACAGATATTGGTGCTAATGCCGTTTCCGTCGCCTATGCATCGGTACAATTAGCCAAACATATATTTTCATCTCTAGAACAAAGTCGAGTGTTATTGATTGGCGCAGGTGAAACTATTGGTCTAGTGGCCAAACATTTGTTTGAACAAAATGTTAAATCGTTAACTGTTGCCAACCGAACGTTAGCAAGAGCTCGAGCTATTGCAGCCCCTTTAAATGCATCGGTTTTGACATTAGCACAGATCCCTCAGCACTTAAAAGATGCAGACATTGTAATTAGTTCAACTGCCAGTCAGTTACCAATTTTAGGTAAAGGTTTAGTACAAAGCGCATTAAAAGAACGCAAACATAAACCCATTTTCTTAGTCGATTTAGCCGTACCTCGTGATATTGAACCAGAGGTTGGTGAATTAGATGATGCTTATCTTTATACAGTAGATGATTTACAACAAATAGTAGAAAAAAACCTCGCCAATCGACAAGATGCTGCTGCTCTTGCAGACGAAATGGTGGCACAGCAAGTACAACAATTTATACGTTGGCAACAAAGCCAAACGTCAATTGATGTAATAAAAGGTTTTCGTGATCAAAGTGAGTTGCAGCGTGATAACTTAGTTAGTAAAGCATTAAATCAGCTTGCAGACGGCAGAAATGCTGAACAAATTATAATTGAACTTGCTAATAAATTAACCAATAGTCTAATTCATGCACCTACTAAAGCTTTGAAAAATGCGGCTAGTGATCAAAACTCACAGCAGCTTGAATTACTTATAGATGCATTAGATCTAAAAAAATCAGATAATTAGCGGCTAACGTAGTCCGCACATGGAAATATAATGAAAGAATCAGTTCAACGAAAACTTGAAGTATTGGATGATCGCTACGAAGAAGTACAAGCTTTGTTGAGTGATGCTGAAGTCATTGCGGATCAAGACAGATACAGAGGTTTGACTAAAGAATATTCACAATTAGAAGGTGTAGTGAAGTGTTTTCGTGACTATCAAGGTGCTCAGAAAGACTTTGAATCTGCGCAAGAAATGATGCAAGAAGACGACGCAGATATGCGTGAGATGGCTCAAGAAGAGTATAAATCAGCTAAACAAAGCATCGAAGAATTTACTCAAGAATTACAGGTGTTATTACTCCCTAAAGATCCTAATGATGAAAGTAATTGTTTTGTGGAAATACGCGCTGGTGCAGGGGGTGACGAAGCCGCTATCTTTGCAGGTGACTTATTCCGTATGTATAGTCGCTATGCTGAAAAACAAAACTGGAAAGTTGAATTAGTAACGGCAAACGAGGGTGATCACGGTGGTTATAAAGTGGTGATTGCCAATATCATTGGTGATGGGTCTTACGGTATTATGAAGTTTGAGTCAGGCGGGCATCGCGTTCAACGGGTACCTGATACTGAGTCGCAAGGGCGAATTCATACTTCAGCTTGCACTGTGGTAGTGATGCCTGAAGTCCCTGAATCTGAAGCCATCGAAATCAATAAAGCCGACTTGAAAATTGATACTTTCAGAGCTTCAGGTGCTGGCGGTCAGCATGTTAATAAAACAGACTCTGCGATCCGTATTACTCACAATCCATCAGGAATAGTCGTGGAGTGCCAAGACGAACGTTCACAACATAAAAATCGTGCTAAAGCGATGGCCATATTACAATCTCGATTGACCCAATTAGAAGAAGATAAACGCCAAGCTGAAGAAACGTCTACGCGCCGAAACCTAGTGGCCAGTGGTGATCGTTCAGAGCGAATTCGTACTTATAATTTTCCACAAGGACGAGTCACTGATCATCGCATTAATTTAACTCTGTATTGTTTAGATGATGTGATTGCTGGTGAGCTTAATGGAGTATTAGAGCCGATTAGGCAAGAACATCAAGCCGATTTATTGTCTTCACTTTCTGATGAATAAACTGTCTTTGGCAATATGTTATTGACCATTGCACAAGCATTACTTTGGGCCAAAGAGCAACTGAGCTCTCAAAATGTAAGTGATGATGGCCTGCATGATTGTGCTGCGATTGACAGTAAATATTTGTTGGCCGCATCTTTACAGCGAGAGGTGGTTTATCTTCACACTTGGCCTGAGAGGTGGCTAAGTAAATCACAGATGGAAATATTTGAAAGTTACATATCACAAAGGATTTTAGGCAACCCAGTTGCGTATATTATTGGCTACCGAGACTTTTGGACTTTACGTTTAAAAGTATCTACAGCCACTTTGATACCTCGTCCCGAAACTGAATTGCTAGTTGAAATATCCTTGTCTCTTGATTTGGTTGAACATGCAAAAGTACTAGACTTAGGTTCCGGTTCGGGTGCTATTGCATTGGCCTTGGCGAGTGAAAAACCTGATTGGTTAATAACCGGATTAGATAAAATCGCCGAAGCAGTGCTGCTAGCCAAAGATAACGCCACCCTGCATAAACTCGAACGAGTCAATTTTGTTCAAAGTGACTGGTTTTGTGCTGTTGAACATCAACAATTTGACCTAATAGTCACAAACCCACCTTATATCGAGGACAATAACCACTATTTGCTTCAAGGTGATGTGCGTTTTGAGCCTAGCAGTGCTTTAACATCGGGCTTAGATGGTCTTGATGATATTCGTTTAATTGTTGCTCAAAGTAAACATTACCTAGCTGCTGATGGATGGTTAGTCATTGAGCATGGTTATCAGCAAAGTGACCAGATAACAGATATTTTAACAACACATGGCTTTATTCAAATTCGAAACGAATATGACCTAAATGGTTTACCTCGTGTTTCTTTAGGTAAGGTAGAAACAATAAGAAAAATTTAATTTTTATTATTGTTTTATATTGGAATATGCTGGCACTTGGTATTTTATTATAAGGTTGTTCGATAAATAAGTTATTATTTTGCTAAGTCGTAACTATTTAAAATATGTTTTCGACCATTATCGAGTCATTATTCTATAGGAAAGTGTTATGTCTGACGAAATTTTGTTTGCAGAAGATACTGATGAAGAAATTGAGTGGCAGGGCAAATGGAAAGTATTAATTGTTGATGATGAGCCAGAAGTGCACGCAGTGACTAAACTTGCTCTTGGAGATTTTGTGTTCCAAGAAAAAGACCTTGAATTTATTAGTGCGTTTGACGGTGATGAAGCAAAAAGAATGTTCCTTGAACATGAAAATATAGCGGTAGTACTTCTTGACGTGGTCATGGAAACTGATGATGCAGGTTTAAAAGTAGCAGAATTTATTAGAAACGAAGCAAATAATCATTTCACCCGCATTATTTTACGCACAGGCCAGCCAGGTCAGGCACCAGAACGTGATGTAATTATTAATTACGATATCAATGATTATAAATCCAAGACTGAACTGACGTCTCAAAAACTATTTACAGTGGTCATTGCGGCTCTTCGCTCGTATCGCGATATTATTGCTATTGAAGAAAATAGACAAGGTTTAGAGAAAATAATTTTGGCATCTGCTGATTTATTTAGTATCCACTCTTTAGAAAGTTTTATTCAAGGTATTTTACAACAACTGGCTTCTTTGTTGGGTGGTACCCAAGATGCTGCTTATTTAACTTCAGCTGTGGTTGGCCCAAAGCCTATTGAACAATATAATACTTCCGAGTTATTTGTGTTCACCGGAAAAGGGGAATATGCAAATACAGAAGGAAAAAGGCTCGAGCAAGTAATCGATGGGAAAGAGTTGATTTCTTGTCAGCAAGCTTATGTTAATAAATCTATCATATTTGAAGACGAATATTTAGTGGCCTACTGTGGTGGTAAAACGAAGAAAGGTTCGCTGCTTTATATGTCTGGCATACCAAGAAAGCTGACAAAGTCAGATAAGAATTTAGTCAATATATTTTCTCGAAATGTGCAAGTCGCCTTCGATAACGTACTGTTAAACAAAGATATTGAAGATACACAGCAGGAAATTATTGAGCACTTAGCGGATATTATAGAAACAAATTATGGTAGCAAAAATCATACTCAACGTATGGTCAAAATTTGTGAGGTTTTAGGTCGTGCAGCAAAGCTTTCTAATGAAGATTTAAAAATCTTATGTTTGGCTGTTCCCTTATATGATATTGGGAAAATTAAAATTTCAGAAAATATAATGCTGAACCCTAGCAATCTCAGTGAAGATAAAATAGTAGAAATTCGACACCACGCAGAAATAGGTTACAACTTATTTAAAGATTCCAATCGTCCTTTGATTAAGACGGCTGCACTCATTGCCAGAGACCATCACGAACACTGGAACGGAAAAGGTTATCCAAAAGGGAAATCTGGGAAAGGTATTCATATATTTTGTCGCATCACTGGCCTTGCTGATGCTTTTGATGCGATGCGAACTGAACGTAGTTATAAAAAAGCATGGCCATTGGAAAAAGTGATGGACGTGATAATGGCAGAAAAAGGTCAGCAGTTTGATCCTAGTATGGTTGAACTCCTTCAACACAATATCGAAGAGATAGAAAATATAATACAACTTTTTTCTAATAATAGTTAAATGATATGCCACCCAAAGGAATTAAGATTGATGCAATGCTGAAAATTGATAAATCATTTATTTAGCGTTGATTTGTTTAATTATGTCGGGATAAATTAATGGCTTGGATTGGTGATTATCTAGTAAGACGCAAACATAAAATACCAATCTGATTTTTCAAATAACGACTGATTAGTGACTTATCAGTTGCCTTGTACTTCCATGATTATTAATAATTTGGCATTTCTGTCTCATACATAAAATTTCATATCTCATTAATTAACAGCGACTTATAATCTTTTATGTTTTTAGTCGTTATTAATAGTAAAGGTTACTCTACTTAAACCGATATAAAAGAAGCGTATATGGTGGGGTAAAACGGTTGAAAAATATAAAGCAGGCTATCGATAAACGGGATTCTTTGTTGGCAAGTTTGCAATTGGCTCACGTGTTTGAGCCTGATAGTTGCCATCCTGATAACCATCAACGCAAAGTTGAGTTGCTAGTCTTACAGGCAAAAAAATTTATAAGTTCAACGGATATCACATTAGAAAATTTTAAACGTTTTGTTCAATTTTTTTATGTGGAATTAGCTTTTAGTGGCGATCAAAAAAATTATTTTTTATGCCAATACAGTCTTTTACATCATGTTGTTGATTACCGTACAGGTATCCCTGTTAGCCTTGCCATCGTGTTTCAATCTATGGCTGAAGCACTTGGTTTTGATGTGTGTGGTGTGAACTTTCCTGGACATTTTTTAATTAAGTGTCGTATGAGTCATCAACCTGATATTTATTTAGACCCCTTGAATGGGAATCAACTCAGCCGGCAAGATTTAGAACGTTTATATTTTTCAATTTTAGATGAAATAGAAAATGAAAAAATGCCTGAGGAAGCGCTTCAAGAAGCGAGTTGTGATGAGATTATTGTAAGATTACTTCATAATTTAAAGGCGTCATACATCAACGAAAAACGTTACTCAGACGCGCTAACTGCAGTTGAACTACTGGTTAATCTTTGTCCCAACGACCCTTATGAAAGAAGAGATCGAGGTTTTTTATTACATCAATTGGATTGTACCCAAGTAGCCATTGCAGACTACCAATATTTTATTCGTAAGTGCCCCGAAGATCCGGTAACACAGCTACTGCAAGCACAATTACAGCATCTGTGTGAGCAGGTCCCAGTTGTTTTTCACTGAAGGTACCTTAATACAAAATTTGAGTGATAAGTTTTATTTGAGCACGTCATATATAGCTTGTGTTAGTTGACTCAGCTGTTTCGGATTAATAATGTAGGGCGGCATAATATATATCAATTTACCAAAAGGTCTTATCCAAACGCCATGTTGCACAAAAGCCCTTTGTAATTTCGCTACGTTCAAAGTGGACTTACACTCTACAACGCCAATAGCTCCGATGACTCTAACATCCGAGACTACCTCTAGATCAATACAACGTGCTAGCTCAGCTTTCAGTTGCCTTTCAATCTGAGAAACTTGTGTCTGCCAATCATTTTGTTGGATGATTTTTAAGCTAGCATTCGCCACCGAGCATGCCAGGGCATTACCCATAAATGTGGGACCATGCATAAATACTCCCGGCTCACCTTGGCATACCCCTTGAGCCACATCTTCAGAACAAAGTGTCGCGGCTAATGTCATATAACCACCCGTTAATGCTTTTCCTAGACATAAAATATCTGGACTAACATCAGCATGTTCACAAGCAAACAATTTGCCTGTGCGGCCAAAGCCAGTGGCAATTTCGTCGCAAATTAACAATATATTGTAATCATTGCAAAGTTGTCTACAGCGTTTTAAGTACTCGGGGTGATAAATTCGCATACCACCGGCATTTTGCACTATGGGTTCGATGATCAATGCTGCCAGTTCATTATGATGCGCTTGTATAAGCTGCTCTAGCGGCTTAATGTCATCCTCATTCCATTGTTTATCAAATCGAGTTTGTGGTGCAGGTGAAAAAACTTGTTGAGTTAGAACATCAGAAAATAAACTGTGCATACCATTAATCGGATCACAGACTGACATAGCAGCAAATGTATCGCCGTGATAACCATTTCGAGGAGAAATGAATCGATGTTTACGGCTGTTACCTTGACACGCCCAGTATTGCAACGCCATTTTCATTGCCACTTCTACTGACACTGACCCTGAGTCAGCTAAAAAAACTCTGTCCAAGCCTTGAGGAGTGATATCGACTAGCGTTCGACATAAATCAATAGCAGGCTTATGAGTTAGTCCACCAAACATTACATGGGAAAAATCATCTACTTGATTTTTTATTGCTTGATTGAGCTTCGGATGGTTATAACCGTGAATAGCAGTCCACCAAGATGATACACCATCCACCAATTTTTCACCTGTTGCTAAATGGATGTAAACACCTTGAGCCCCCGTGACTTCGTAACAGGGGAGGGGGTTGATTGCCGAGGTATAAGGATGCCAAATGTGTTGTTGATCGAAGAGTAAATCTTTTTTGGTCAAAATATGTTCACTTGTAAAGTTTTCGTTTAAGATTAAGTTGACAATGTTATTGTGAGCCATAGACTAAGCGCCTTGAATCATTTAGTAAAGTCTGAAAACCAAGGTAGCCCTTATGTCTTTAAACAATTTGTCTTTAAATACCTCATCATCACCCAATCAAATTAATATTCGACATGACTGGATAATTGATGAAGTAAACGCACTCTTTAAAATGCCATTTAACGACTTGATGTTTCAAGCGCAAACTATTCATAGACAAAACTTTGATCCTAATCAAGTACAAGTAAGCACGTTGTTATCGATCAAAACCGGTGCTTGCCCAGAAGATTGTAAATATTGCCCACAAAGTGCGCGTTATGATACAGGATTAGAGAAGGAGCGTTTAATGGAAGTTGATAAAGTCATTTTGCGCGCACAGGAGGCTAAAAAATCTGGCTCTACACGTTTTTGTATGGGCGCTGCATGGCGAAACCCGCGTAACAGAGATATGCCCTATGTGACTGAAATGGTCAAAGAAGTCAAAAAGCTTGGGTTGGAAACTTGCATGACTTTAGGTATGTTGACGGGCGACCAAGCTTTGTCTCTCAAACAAGCTGGGCTAGACTATTACAATCACAATTTAGATACATCACCAGAGTTTTACGGTGATATTATTACTACCCGTACCTATCAAGATAGATTAGATACCTTAGCAAATGTTAGAAGCTCAGGCATGAATGTCTGTTCTGGTGGCATAGTCGGCATGGGGGAGACCACTTCCGACCGTTCTAGTTTGTTAGTGCAACTAGCTAATCTTGAGCATCAACCAGAAAGTGTGCCAATCAACATGCTGGTAAAAGTGAAGGGTACACCTATGGAAAATGTTGAGGATTTAGATTATTTCGAATTCATTCGTACTATTGCTATTGCTAGAATTATGATGCCAAAGGCTTATGTGCGTCTATCAGCTGGTCGAGAGGCGATGAATGAACAAATGCAAGCTATGTGTTTTTTAGCAGGTGCCAATTCAATTTTTTATGGTTGTAAGTTGTTAACCACCTCAAATCCTGAAACCCACGAAGATGTAACGTTGTTTAGAAAGTTGGGGATCAATTCTGCGCAAACCCGTGACTACTCAGATGAAGCCCACGAGGCCCAGATTTTAGAAGATCTGGAAGACAAATCTAGCGAACATTTATTTTATGACGCGTCGATTCAACAAGCTGAAACAGCTGACATCTGATGGCATTCGATTTTATTGCCACGTCCCTGAATAAGCGCCGAAGAGAAGGGCTTTTACGATCGCACAACACCGTTAACTCAGCTGCAGGACAAATGATTGAAGTCGACGGACAGCACTATATCAATTTTTCCAGTAATGACTACTTAGCTATGCGCCGTTCAAGCTTAGTGTCGCAAGCTTGGATTGATGGCATAAGTGAGTACGGTGCTGGCAGCGGTGCATCACCCTTAGTGACCGGTTATACCAATGCGCATCAAGCTCTGGAAGAATACCTAGCATCCGAACTTAAACGCGACAAAGTGTTGCTGTTTAATTCTGGTTTTGCAGCTAACCAAGCTATTTGCCAAGCTCTTTTTAGCAAAAGTGTTTTTAGTCAAAGTCATGCACATAACGAAGATGTGATTATTGCAGATAAGTTGATGCATGCCTCTTTTATTGAAGGTGCACAGGTCTCAAACGCTAAATTAATGCGTTTTAAACACAATGACACTGAACATCTCCACATGTTATTGCATTCTAATAAAACGCAAAATAAAGCAAATATCTTAGTTGCCACTGAAGGTGTTTTTAGCATGGACGGTGACCAAGCACCTTTGTACAAAATGGTTACCATGAGTAAACAAGCACACGCATGGTTAATGATAGATGATGCCCATGGTTTTGGCGTGTTAGGAAAATACGGTAGGGGAGTGATAGAAACCCACAGTTTGTCGCAACAACAAGTCCCCATTGTGATGGCTACTTTTGGTAAGGCGATTGGAACAGCTGGTGCGTTTGTTGCTGGAAGTCATGACTTTATCGATTATTTAATTAATTTTGCCAGACATTACATTTACAGTACCGCTATGCCAGCAGCGCAAGCCTATGCAACCTTAGCTAGTTTACAAGCCAAACAATGTTTAGAGCGCCGTTCTATTCTTACCCAGCGAATTGAACAGTTTAAATGGTTAGCACATAAAGCTGGTCTGACTTTAATGCCCTCGAACACGGCGATCCAACCTTTAATAATAGGCGATGCAGAAAAAGCTTTAGCTGCTAGCCAAAAACTAAAGTCATTAGGTTTATGGGTCACCGCTATTCGCTACCCTACTGTACCTAAACATAGCGACAGATTGCGCATTACATTGACCGCAGGACATGAAGTTCGGGATATAGAAGCATTAGTTGATGGTCTACAGATTGTATTACTCAATGAACAGGGTATTAAATGATATCTGATACAACCAGTAACAATAAAATCCGTGTTGCCCAACAATTTAGTCGTGCTGCAAATACATACAATTCTGCCGCTGATGTCCAACTCGATATCGCTTTTGATGCTATGAAATATGTGTCCTCACACTGTAAAAGCGGTTTAGATATAGGTTGTGGGACAGGTCGTATTAGTCGACATCTTGCCACTAGGTGTGACACGTTGGTTGCAATGGACTTAGCTTTTGGCATGTTAACCTACGCCAAACAAAATAGTCTATCTGGCGATTTACCTATTTGCTGGTTACAAGGTGATGCTGACTTTTTACCTATGGCAGATAACTCGGTTGATATGGTATTCTCATCAATGGTGTTGCAATGGTCTGATAATCAAGGTGCGGTTATGTCAGAAATAACACGGGTAATGGCTTGCGGTGCAAACGCTGTATTAGCAATTATGTGTGACGGTTCATTTAATCAACTGAACGATAGTTGGCAGACAATCGATAATCAGCGCCATGTTAATCATTTTTCCAATGCCCAAACTTGGTTTGATGCAGCAAAATCACAAGGATTGAAAGTGACAATGCAAGAAAAGCAATACGTGACTTGGCACCCAAATATCAGACAATTATTATCTTCAATTAAATCAGTTGGTGCCAACGTATTATTAACAGGCAAAGATTCAACAGGACAACTAAAAAGCGGAAGTAAAAATATCCTTAACAGGCACTCTTTGCAACATCTTGAAACGTTTTATCAACAGAAATATGCGGAAAATATGCAACTTCCGCTGACATATCAGGTCTGTTTCTTACACTGTAGTAAATAGGATTATCATGGGAAGTTTATCAGTTAAATGCCGTGCATTTTTTGTAACAGGCACAGACACAGAAGTGGGAAAAACATTTATTACTGAAGCGCTGCTAATTTTACTCAATAAAAAGGGGTTGCTGACTGCCGGTTATAAACCTATTGCAGCTGGTTGCGAATTGACAGCTAGTGGCTTACGTAACGAAGATGCTATGACATTGCAAAAGTATTCAAGTATTGATTTAAGTTATGACGAAGTTAACCCCATTCCATTCGAAGCGGCTATTGCGCCACACTTAGCCGCTCAAAATCTTAATGAAGATAAGACTGCCCAGCCCATATCAATAGACACAGTCCGCGAAGGGTTTATATGTTTATTACAAAAAAAACCAGATGTATTGATTGTAGAAGGTGCTGGAGGATGGCGTTTACCTTTAGGTATCGACTTTGAAGGTCAACCACGATACTTGTCAGAATTTGTAGTGGAAAGAAACCTATCTGTGATTTTAGTTGTAGGTATGCGCTTAGGTTGTTTGAATCACGCAGTGTTAACCGCTGAATGTATTCGCAACGATGGCTTAAAAATCGCAGGTTGGGTAGCAAATCTTGTCGACCCAGATATGCCATTTTTAGAAAGTAACATTGATAGTTTACAGTCACTTTTAGACGCACCATTTATTGGCACGATACCCAGAGTAAATTCAGCAACGGATGCGGGTGCTTTTCTAGACCTATCTGTTTTAAATTTATAGTGTACATATTTTTGGGTTCAAATGATTCACAGTCAATGTTTACTGTAATTCAACATGTGTACATCTAATTTGTGATAACCATAAAGATAGTCATTGCCTAGTTGTTGTCGTTTATACGCCATAATTAACGTTCTCTAAATAATTGATTTGAGAACAGTCCAAGCGATAATTAACAAGAAATAACAGGTTCCACCAATAAAGTGTATTTAGTAAAAACTTCCAGTTATCCAAAACATAGAGATTTATACGTTTGTTAAAAATGAAAGATATACTCATTAACATGCTTACAAAGGTATACAAATGAAACGCCGCGATTGTTATTATGTATCTTGATTGAAGAGAGTATCAGCTCTTACCAAAGGGTCACATGCACATTAATCCAATGAAGTACCGGTTGCACAAAAATTAGAGTCAAGTAACACGACTTTGGGACCGAAAATTTGAAATTATTAAATTAAAAAGCATAATGACTACAGCATAAAATTGAATAATTAATAGGTAATTTAATCAGCTTATAATCGAAAGTTCTGCCTTGTATTTTCTTTTAAAGTTTCGATTCACCGTTAGCTTCAACTTCTCAAAGCGAACATTTTCATTACAAAATAAAATGAGTAATATCGAGCCCAAAAATTCTTAATCAAATATGAATTGAATCTACATAATTATTTACTTTAATGCATGAGCGTATATGTTTAGATGGGCTTTGCGAAAAAATCTATATTTCTTGTTATTTAATATATAGCAAAAAGTGCTCTGTATTTCAGGGGCAGTAATTTTCTTATCCCATTCGGGAAATAGAACTCTTGAAAATGGCATGTTATTTAAGTTTTAATTTTAGACCAGTCATCATTTTTGCCACAGCATATATACATGTCCCCATTAATCCTAGTTTAAATAAGAGTGTCTATTTTTAATGATTGAAATTGAATAGTGGAATGTTTTAGATGTTGTTCAATGAGCTGATTTTTCGCCATGTTATGTCAAGTTTGAAACATCTTTTTTAAAAATCCCGTTGAAAAGTTAAACATTACCCCCGTGAAACAAAAATTTAATGTCAGTGCCCTATCAAAGGTTCTAAAATCAGTATTGCCTGAGTTATTTAACTTCTTATGAAGGAAATAGCAGTAAAAAAATGGGTTAAATTTTGCACCGTTGTATTAACGTCTTTACGTGTATACAAATTTATTAGACAATAAATTTTTATAAGGAAAATGATTAATGAAATATTACCAATTTAAAACGTTTAATTTACTTTTATTATTAACCGTAGCAATCACAGGGTTAAGCGGCTGTGCCACCGAGACCTACCAAAAAGTTGCAATTACTTCTGTAGAAACCAATAAAACATTGTATGCCGGTATTAAATCTACACTTGTTTTAGGTAATTTTAATAATCGTTCAAACTATATGCAGGGTTTATTTTCATCCAATATAGACAGACTAGGGAATCAAGGTAAAACTATTCTCAAGACACATCTACAACAAACTAATCGTTTTAAGGTGGTCGACAGAGAAAACTTAGGCAACTTGCAACAAGAAGCAGCACTTTTAGGCATCAAACAAGAAATTAAGGGAGCTCGTTACTTAATCAGCGGTGGCGTGACTGAGTTTGGCCGCAAAGTGATCGGCGACAAGCAGTTATTTGGTATTTTAGGTTCGGGAAAAAGTCAAATCGCCTATGCGAAGGTATCTTTAACAATCATTGATGTTGTGACTTCTGAAATTATTTACACAACTCAAGGTGCAGGTGAGTTTCAACTCAATGAACGACAAGTTGTCGGTTTTGGCTCAAAAGCTGGTTACGATGCCACTCTTAATGGCAAGGTTTTAGATTTTGCGATTAAACAAAGCGTTAATAATATGACACGTGATCTAGAAAACAATACTTTGCAGTTTAATTTGTAATCAGGGATGAAAATGGAAAGTAAAATAGTTATTGTATGTGCAACAGTACTTATGCTTGCGGGCTGTGCATCGACTGAAACCCAGTATTATTGGGGTGGATATGAAGAATTGGTTTATAAAACTCACCATACCCCAGGTGAAGTCCCACCAAGTGTACAAATTGAGAAACTACGAGCAGATATTGACATGGCTGAAGCATCAGGAAAACCGGTTCCTCCTGGAATTTATGCTCATTTAGGTCTCATGTATGCGGCAGATGGTAATAAAGAACTTGCATTACAGTCTCTGATAAAAGAAAAAGAATTATTTCCAGAATCAACGGTTTTCATTGATGGCATAATTCAACGTTCGATTACAAATAGTTAAGGAAGAAAAAGTGAATGTTCATATTTTAAAAGTTGTAATCGTGTCTGTCGTTTCCATTGTGTTTTTATCAAGCTGTGTCACGGTTGAACCTTATAACTACGGTCCTTTAAAACAAGCCGCACCTCGCTCTATTTTGGTGTTGCCACCAATGAACAGCTCTGTCGAAGTTAGTGCACCCTATACCTACTTATCGACTGTAACTAGGCCTCTTGCCGAAAAAGGTTATTATGTGTTTCCCGTTTCAGTTGTAGATACATTTTTAAAAGAGAATGGTTTGCCGACCCCTGCTGAAATGAACGGTATTGCATTAGATAAGATCGACGAAATTATTGGCGCTGACGCTGTTCTATATGTAGATATACAGGATTGGGGACAAAAATTCCAAGTGCTGTCATCTGTTACTGTGGTGCAAGGTAACGTAAGACTCGTTTCAGTTAAAACTGGCGAATTGTTGTGGGAGGCTCCTATCAACGCGCAGTATAATCCGAATAATAATAGTGGTGATGGTCTATTAGGTGCTTTAGTGGTGGCCGTAGTGTCGCAAATCGCCGGTGAAATTTCAGATAACACTCCACAGGTTGCGCGTATGGCTAACAACCTGGCTTTCAACTCTGCTAAAAGAGGTTTGCTCAACGGACCTTATAAGATTGAAAAGAGTAGTAATTAGTAGTCACAAGTTAAAGGTGATAAAACATCCTTAATGGCGGCTTACCGTCATCTAAATTATTAAGGACGTTGTTTTAAATGTTGTGCCGGTTAGAGCTGATTTTTCTCTAACCGGAAATACTGTTCCTTGCAAAACATCCCGTCGCCTGACATATGTTACCGCTTAAATTCCAAACTAATCAAAAGCTATTCACTGCATGCGCTTGTTTTATAAATTAAGTCGATGGAAAATCAAAAACATCTTTTTTTATGCGCAATGAATCGTATATGTTGTTGGTTGATGTGCAATTAACCTTATCTTTACCTGATTAATAAACATCAAACTATTTACTAGACAATGAATACGTGTATTTACTGATCGAAACTGAAAGTTACGTTGCTCACTATTAGTCAAGATGAAAAGCATTTAATCGTAACCCAGATAATTAATTATCGATATAAAATGGGTAAGAAATAATACAATTCTATAATTCTTAATTTGACAATATGATTGCATAGGCTTGACTCTTAGCATTCATTAGTTCATTTTTTAACCAAAACTTGACTGTGAATTATTTTTGACCTAAGATTCATATAATCCAGAAAAAACGGAAATCAATGAAACTGAAAGAGAATAAAAAGAAAAGTTTGGGTTAATAACGGTTTAAAATAGAGAACACCACACAACTAAACGAGTGCCTTGTTTGTTTATGAAGCAACACAAACGATCCAGCTCTGGTTAGGATCTTAAAGCCTAGCTACCCAGATCGGAAAAACTTACAGCAAGTTTGTTTTTTAATGAAACATAAAAATTTTCTCTCAGCACGACAAAAAATAATATGAAACTCAAAAATTTAAATTTATATGGAGAAAAAAATAGCCCAATTTTAGGTTGTGCACATTGAAAGTAACATCGATGACTAAGGGGATATTATGAAACCAAATAAAGTAATTTTTATGGTGATTGTTCTTCTTCTATCATTCGAGCAGTCGGTTAATGCTAGTCCAGAAATAGAAACATTAATGGATATGTTACTCAAAAATGGCATGATTACTGATGCGCAATACGTTCGTTTAAAAGCACAGATGAACAAAAGTCTGACCCAAAATAATAATGAAAAATTAATATTACAAACACAAATCGCTGAAGTCACTAGGCCTGCCCCTGTCGAAGTATCAGTAAAAGGGCAGGTTATAGTTAAAAAACACGATGGTGCTTTTACAACAAAATTTGGTGCACGCGTTATGGCTGATGCTGCAGTGTATAAAAATGACGTTAACACCATTGGCGATGGGACTAAAATTCGTCGTGCCCGCATGTCATTGCAAGGAAAGATGTATCACGATTGGGGTTATAAGCTTGAATATGACTTTGCGAATGGTCATGACAAAGGTATTGCGGATGCATTTTTCGAATATCAGGGCTTTGATGATATGTCATTCAGAGTCGGTAATATGAAAGATCCGTTTAGTTTACAGTTTCAAATGAATGCCAACTATAACTTATTCATGGAACGATCACTGACTAATGGCCTTAATACTGGTAGACATATAGGCGCAATGGTATATACCCAGAAAAAAAATTGGACTGCATCTGCAGGCCTTTTTGGAGAGTCCGTACAAAGCGTAAGTGGCGCTAACGACGAAGGTTTTGGACTTGGAAGCCGCATTACATATTCCCCCATTAATAACGAAAGTCTTATGTTACATATGGGCTTATCAACGAACTATCGTGACGCAGGCGACGTGTCCACATTACGTTTTAAGCAACAGCCTGAAAGTCACGTTTCTGGTATTAATATTGTGGATACCGGTAGTATTAAAAATGTAGATTTTCATACTAAATACGGTTTAGAGATAGCAATGGTATCGGGACCACTCTCCGTTCAGTTAGAGTATGTCACTACATCGGTGACTCGCAATAATCGACCAAACTTAGGTTTTGATAGCTGGTACCTCCAAGCAGGCTATTTGTTGACAGGTGAATCACGTCAATATAAAAAAGGAAAGTTTGGGAAAATATCACCTAATTCTAATATGGGTAACGGGGGGGTTGGTGCTTGGGAATTAGGTATTCGTTACAGCACTATTAATCTAAATGACCAAGATGTTTTTGGAGGTAAAGCAAGTAGTTTTACTTTAGGTGCTAATTGGTTTGCCACCACTACCATCAGGTTTTCCGCAAACTACATTCGTGTTTTGGACTTAAATGGTGGACCACTGGATCCTGTTCAACCTGATATTTTTGAGTTTAGAAGTCAATGGGCATTCTAATTGTTTGTATTTAAAATTTCGTGATGATGAAGGTAAAAATAGTTTTTTAACATTAGCAACGTTGACTGACTACCTGTCATTGCCCTTAAAATTCAGGCAATGATGGATTAACAAATAAACATTGGAAGTATTTGCAATGTACGGAAACATTGGTAAAAAATTTTTCAAAAGAAAGAAAGAAAGAAAG
>CAZMDX010000640.1:0-5876 GCA_964564805.1 uncultured Pseudoalteromonas sp.
AATACGGTTTTTTCGCCATCTATAACAAGTGTGTGACCGGCGTTATGGCCACCTTGATAACGCACTACATAAGTTGCTTGATCTGTGAGCAAATCAACAACCTTACCTTTACCCTCGTCACCCCATTGGGTGCCAAGTACAACAACATTTTTAGCCATGAATAAGACAGGAGTCGTAAAATTAGGCGAGGATTCTAACAAAAAACAATCTCTAGCTAAATAGCAAAATCGCGCAGCTTATAATCAATTGTATGAAACTAATAAAGACACCCATAAAATCAAAGCAAATAAATCAAACTGACCACGCCAATAGTGACCAAAATTCCCCCCATAGAGCGTAATTGACCAGCAGGTTGCTGACAGATTTGTTCCAGGAAACGTTGCCATTTATTGGCGAACAGCATAGGGCCAATCCCTTCCACAACCAAAACCATGGCTATAGCCATCAGGATTACTTCGCCAAAAGAGTACATATAAGAAAGCCATTTATAATAAAAATAGGCAGCTAGAGTAATACGACGGTAAATTAACGCAAACAGGCAATATCAATTTTATTAAGTACAAACACATTTACGCCTTGAGCTATAGTGATCGCACTAGCTGACAACTCTGACAACTGAAGCACGCTAATTGTTTTTTTATATAGATAACAGCCAAAATACTAAGTCAGCCACTGTGCTTTTTGCGGTATCTATAAAGCGTCGACTACCCCTTAAAATGAATCACATCGGGTCAGGTATCTGGCGCTTTAACGCTTTATCGACGTTGCTAAACGCTAAAACTAATTCGCATAACCGCTTCCTAAAGCGCGAAATGGCAACTCTAATCCTAGATCAGGAACTTGCAAGCCAATCCACTGCGGAAAAGTGTTGCTGTTCGGGCCAGGAAATAAAGTGTATTCATTGGCCCAAGGATAACGAGCAACTGCATCAGATATTTGCGGGATCAGTCGATTGGCCTTATCACCCTGTATTGATAGAAGCTTTTCTGGTTTCGCCCCATACCAATAGCGATCAGGTGTAGCCGTTTTGTATTCCCGCAGTGCAGGCAAGCCACTCTTTACTCGCCAACCCACTACCTCGTAAACCGTATACTCAGACGCATCTTGAGGCTTCACTGCTATCCAAGTATGCACTGCAAACCAACCTCGCCAACTAAAAGCATCAGCTGCATACACCTCAATTACTGCATTATTTTGTTTTAAAGGGTCAACGGAAATACCAGCAGGTTCTCGGCTAGCGGTGCGCCAATTGGAATTAGTACACGCAGCTAATAAGCCAACCAGTAACAGAATAACAATACTTTTTTTCAATGTTTGAACCTCAGTTATACATTCAGTTTACACGCTCGTCCGAAGATCTATTTGTCGCATTTACCAATTTCACAAGACAAAGTAAAACGGCTTAACATTGCATCATACGTTAATAATTTACCAAACTGATTTGCTTTCGCTTGAATAAACCCTGCCAAGTTGCTGCCTACATTTCCGATGATTGGCCAGCTGGGAGGAGGAGAAAGCCATCCCCTTGGAGTCTTCATATGGCTTCTATCTGAAGAAAATAACGTGACAAACTCATTCGAAGGTACTAGGCGAAACAAAGGAGTTTCTTCTTCTGAAAGTAAGCGTTCATCGACAAAGGACTCGCTAAAATATGATCCTACATCAGTATTAAAAGGCAGTGTTGTATCAAAGTCGAATATTTGATTATTTTCACCTGAAACTAACAAAACCACATGGTAGTCCCAAAAAATGGGTAAATCAGGGTGCACAGAAACATGTTGCTTCAACATTGGGAATGCACCACCTTTACTAAATATAAAAATAACATAACTATTCTGAAAATGATTTTGTTGACATAAATGCCAAATATTTTCTTCACAATAGGCAGTTTGATAAGCAAAATCTTCACGTTTAAGGCGATATAATTGCATCTTTAATTCTTACTCCAAATTTCTGATATTCAAGCTTATGAATACTGGTATGAAGCACAACAACTAAGGCATAAATCAAACAAATAATCGCCAGAGTCGACGGCCATGTGAAGATTTTTTAATATTGATTAAAGTCTTCAATTTTATATGGATGTTGTGACATCTCCTTCACGCATAAATTTCTGCATACTTCATTATTACTGGGCTTTTTTGTCTACAGGTGCCATTGTTTTCCAAGGGTTGTATTTTGCACAACCAAGATCTAGATATTCCTGCTCATTCCAATAGTCATCTCCTGAGTTAATTTTCAGAAACAGCTCTGCATGTGTTCTACAACGTGTCTTTGTATTCGCAATGTTTGGATCATCCGCCAAACGTTGTTTAAGCATCGCGATAGTCATAGGTTCTCGGCTCATTTTAGAACCACCACTTTCAGGAGAGTCCAAAATCATAAGATTAGGGCCACTGTTGCTCCAAACGTTCCACTGAGACAAGTCACCATTACGACCGTTTGCAGGATCGCCCGTGGTAGCAAATTCAGACCAGTAGCTGCGCATTTCTCTGGCCAGCTCATCACGACCTGGGCTGTTTTCCTCGTTATAGAAACCGGGAACAAAAATACCACCAGCAAAATCGTCAAATACAAAAGCGACTTCCATGCCATGACCTGCGCCAATGAGCGTTGAATAATCGACTAGCCAGTTTTTCGCACCTTCATCCCAGTCCCAGCGATAAGCGTAAACCCCTTGTTCTGAATTGGCAGAAATGACAGCTGCCACCTCATCCACTGCTCTTGCTTTCCAGGCGTCAGAGACATAAGCCGATGTGCGGTTGTATGCATCTATATTCTTAATATGCGGAATAAAACCAAAGCGGCGTTCAACAAATTTGGAGTCTTGAGCCATAAATAATTTTGCCTCATCCCGGTTGCTTCCTGTCATCAGTGGTACATCGTTGTATTGTTCCGGTGACTGAAAAACGGTAAGTAGGGATTCCTTAGGCAATATAGTTCCGTCACGCAAGTTTTGCGGAGCACGGTACATACCTGCCCCACCGCTGATCCCCTTGAGTATTTGCTCTGGACTGCGAGAGTGCATGAACACCATAATTTCTTCATCAGACAGAGCAAGTTGAGCGACCTTCGCAGTCTTGCGGTCTCGTGCCTTACCCGCGTGTTGTAATTGTATTGATAGCCATTCCCGGGAGCTAAGAACTTCACCGGGCTGCTTTTCATCAGCAAAATTTTCAGCTCGCCACAATGGTGTGGTGCTGGTTGAACCACTTTGAGCAATGGCTCGATGGAAGAGTCCCTTGGCCAATGGGGAAGCCATCAGTGAATAGACATTGAGCCCGCCCGCCGACTCGCCAAAAATAGTGACGTTGTCTGGATCTCCGCCAAAGCTCGTAATATTTTTCTGTACCCATTCCAGTGCGGCGATCATATCAAGATTGCCATAGTTACCCGATGCATCACTGGCGCTGCGACCCTCACCACGTAGTGCGGGATGACTCATCCAGCCCAGAAGTCCAAGACGATAATTAATGGTAACCAGTATCACATTTTCGCCACCGGCGAGGCGATGACCAGAATAGGTATTCGCCGTACCAATCGAGTTGCCACCGCCATGGATCCAGAACATCACAGGTAGGCCCTTAGAATCAATATCACTATTGTTTTGCGGAGCCCACACGTTTAAATAGAGACAGTCCTCATTACCCACTACCTGACCTACCTCTCCAGTGGTGCCTACCAAAGGTCCCCAAAGTTGCACACAAGCGTTCTCGAAGGCAATTGCGTCGCGATTTTTTTGCCATGGTTCAGGAAGTCGTGGGGCTGCCCAACGGAGTTCATCCAAGGGAGGTGCCGCAAACGGAATGCCTAGCCAGCCAAAGGTGTCGTCATCATCTGCAAAACCTACAACTGGGCCAGAAACAGTGTTACGAGTTGCCTCAGGTAAGGCAATACGAACTATGGGCTGTGTTGTAGGTTTTTGCCATAGATATATGGCAAAAATACTAGCAATGGAAAAAGATACAAGCAGCTTGAACTTCACAGGTCGATTCTCTTTATAGTTTTACCAAAAGTAATATAGCTTGCTGTGGAATTCATTCCACAGCAAGCTTTAAGATGTGTAATGAATAATTGTTAGGAAAATAAAATCCAAATATATGAAATTAGTAGGCTCTATACACTAATCCAATTTATCAATTTTTAAAGCTTACATTCGCTGGCTCTCATTAATAGGTTATCAATTTTAATTAACTGTAAACCAAAAAAAACCGACTAATGTCGGTTTAAATTCTTACGCTTTAGCTCAGTCTAGCGGAGACTGGATTGAAATTAGAAACTTGATTCAGTTAATACAACAATCCGTATATCTTACGTCGATACTTCGATTTCAAAGGATCCCCATCAGGCAAAGCATTAATCATATCTAAGGTTAGCTTCTTGGCATCACCAAAATTAAGCTCCTTGTATAAAACAGACAAAATCATCTCTAATGCCTCTTCTACTTGATTGGCTTGATGCAATTGCACAGCTAACTTAACGTTAATATCTAAGTCATCTGGAGTCTTCGCCAGTTGTTCTTGCAAGGCTTTAATTTCAGGTGAGTCGGCCGCTTGTTCGGCTAATTCAATTTTACCCAAAATACTATTGTATAAGGCGTCTTGATCCACTAATCCGATTGTTTCTAACAGCGCTTTAGCTTGTTTTATTTGACCTAACTCGACTTGGCAATCAGCAAGTAGCAACTTGATATCAGTTCGTTCAGCATTCATATCATGAGCTTGTTTGAGTACTGTATAAGCTTGTTGATAATCTCCTGTGCTGACTAACTCGACCGCTTGTTCATACAAAGCGTCTTCTGGCTTAGGCAAGTGTTTTTCAAAGATGGCTATAATTTCTGATTCTGTTTGCACACCAGCAAAACCGTCAATCGGTTGACCTTCTTTTACTAAAATGACTGTGGGAAGGTTTTGCACACCAAATTGTCCGGCGATTTCTTGTTGTTGCTGACAGTCAACACGGGCATGGATCAAATAATCGCTGAACTTAGCTGCTACATCAATTAAAACTGGGGCAAGTTGTTGGCTTGGTTCATAACCTTCTGCCCAAAACTCCACCATCACGACTTGCGTTTGTGAGTCTTGCAAAATGACTTGCTGGAAATTTTCAGGGGTAATATTAATTACGTTATTCATAATAGAGTCCATATACATTTGCTTATAGTTTTAATGGGGTCAAATCATTGAAACTCAAACTAATCATAGATTTAGACATAAATATAAACTGTCGTGTGGTAGACATTTTCTACTCATTCGCTATGCTAAATTTAAGCTTTGATATCCAGTTAGAAATTAACCGTCATGACTCAACAAAACCCACCTCAATTTACCAGTTTTACTCAGTTTTATCCTTATTATCTATCTGAACATCAAAACCTGACTTGTCGACGTTTGCATTTTATTGGTTCTACATTGATCTTGGTTCTGCTGGTTTACACCCTTATGACTGAGCATTGGATGTTGTTATGGTATGTACCGGTTTTAGGATATGGCTTTGCTTGGGTAGGACATTTGTTTTTTGAACACAATAAGCCTGCAACCTTTAAACATCCCGTTTATAGTTTGTTAGGTGATTGGGTCATGTTTAAAGATATTTTACTTGGCAACATAAAACGTTAAACCTTGTTCATTTACGTTATGGCAACAATCTTATCTTAATTACTGGTAAACCAGTTTAAATAGCCTACTTTTTTTAATGTCAATATGGTTTGATTAAAAAAAGTACAAAATTGTTTGTTTACTAGCCTTTCCAATACAGCAAAAAACCCTTAAACTTGCGCCCCTTTTTAGAGCACGGTCGATTTTTGCACAATTAAATATGAAGGATAATCATTCTACATTATGCAGATTGGTCCATATGCATTAGAAAACAATTTG
>CAZMDX010000641.1:0-1933 GCA_964564805.1 uncultured Pseudoalteromonas sp.
ATGATTTTTAAACCATACACCGTGACATCAATCAGGTAAATTTTATCTTTAACACGGCAACAACTTGCCAGTCTTTTGTATTATCACACAGCATTTATGTTGTTAATTCAACCGTTGACTAGAATTACCAACTAGACTGTTGATACCTATAGATTTAAAATATGACTCACCTTATAATAAAAAAAATTATAGTTTTAGGTAATATATGAAACGCGCATTCAGTACTTTAATCGGCTTTGTTCTTATATTCAGCGTACACGCAAAAACACTAAGGCTATCGGAGCCTGTCACTCAAGACGCTCAAAGTGAAACCTTTGGGGTAAAGCTTGATCACTCACTGCCTAAACTGAGTATGCAAGACTTAGTCACTGACTCCCCTTCGTACTTGGCTAAGCCTTTTCAAGTGGAAACCAGAATCGCCAAAGTGTGCCAAAAGAAAGGTTGTTTTTTTATCGCACAACAAGACCAGCATGTTTTACGTGTTTCGTTTCGTGATTATGGTTTTTTTATCCCAACAGACAGCAGCGACAAAACCGTCACTCTTGCTGGTGTTCTAGTGCAAAAAAAAATCAGTCCACAACAAGCTGCACATTTTGAAGCCGACTTAAAAAGTAAAACCAGTGTGCTCAAACCCGGTTTAGTTTATGAAATTGTGGCTGATAGTGTGAAAATTCCGAAGAATGGGTAACCTGACTCTAAGATTGGCTACTTTTTTGGTTTGTACAATATGTTTAGTGGGCACTGACGTCTGTGGTAGGGCCCACTAAAAGGTCTATTTAACTAAAAACTTAGTACATTAATTTCCAAGTTATTTAGCTTATTTTCAAGTCCAGTATGATAAAGCGCTTCAATTGCTTTAGCACCAGAGTATTCAGCCACTGTGACCTTATCATTCATGTGAATGGCAAAACTATGCCAAGCCTTGGCATATCGTTCAGCAAAACCAGCGTGTCCCCACTCACCTGAACGTTTTTTGACTTGGCTTGGTGCAAAAAAGAATTCACTTTCTAAGTGACCGTCTGGTTTATTTTGCTGTGCATCCACATCGGTGGAACCAATTAAGATTAACTTGTCAATATTATCAGCAAACTGCTTTTGTAAATTCAATAACAAGCTCTTATTACCTGCAAAATCCAATACCCAATTCACTTTATCTTCACCAAGTTCAGCAATCTCGTCATAACTGAGCACTTGGTCATAACAGTTTAAATCTTGGGTAAAACTTTTATTGCTGGCAGAAGTGAGGCCAATCACCTGATAGTCTAATTTTCTCTGATTTTTGTGCTTCATCAACAAATGAGCAGCACCATATGCGGTTTTACTGGAAGCACTGGTGAGTATTACTTGTTTAACAGGTAGCTTAGATGCGACTAAACTTTCACCAACATAATCATCTAATACAAAAGAAGTCATAAACAGCGGCCGATAATTTAGCTGCCATGCTTGTCTTGCAACTTGGTAGCCGGGGTCAGTGGCACAGCGCACATAATTGTCATAGACAGGTGAAATACTGTTACGCTTTTCACTGATATCAAAGAAATGAGTGGGTGAAGCTTTACCTGCCGTAATCACTAAGTGTGTAGCCATAGGCAAATAACCATAGATCTTTTCACCCACATTGACCTCAGCGTGATTTGACTCAAGCACAGTGGCAAAGCCCCACATAGGTACGATACCCCACGTATCATCTGCTGGAAAGAAACCCCAATAGCCCATTTTATCGCCAAAAACAGAGTAAGTGACATTGTTAGCTGAAAAACCAAAAGAATCGATTTTAAGTAGCACCTCGTCAGTACTTAATTGAGTGCTGTTTAACTGCTTTTCAACAATTTTAGTATTGCCCACATTGGATTTTTCAATCCAAACTTCGGTTACATTATATGTTTCGCTCATTATGTTTCGCCCTAAAGTGAATTTATTCTGATAGATTACA
>CAZMDX010000642.1:0-2180 GCA_964564805.1 uncultured Pseudoalteromonas sp.
ATTAATGTTAGACCTCACCCTCATATCGGTTTGTCAACATTAACGTACCTGTTTGAAGGCAGCATATTGCACCGCGATTCGCTTGGAAATAACCTTGAAATTCACCCTGGTGACGTTAATTGGATGACCGCAGGTAAAGGTATTGTTCACTCAGAGCGCGAGACATTTGAAGTTAGGGCAAATCCGCACGTAATAAGTGGTCTTCAATGTTGGATTGTTTTACCTGAAAATATGGCAGAACTTGAGCCTTCTTTTACTCATATTAAAAAACATGAACTACCTCACAGCATATATGAAGGTGTCATGATGCGATTAATTGTAGGTGAAGCATATGGGTTGAGCTCGCCTGTTAAAAGCTACTCACCTCTTTTTTATATTGATGTGGCTGCAAGTAAAGGCAGTAAGATTACCAAACCACACTCAACACAAGAAACAGCAATATTTCCTATCAGTGGCAAAGTGGAAGTGAATGGTATTACCTATAGCGCAGGTGAATTTGTATTGTTAGACGAAGCTGATAGTGAAGTTACTATGATTGAATGCGGCCGATTTATTATGCTCGGTGGAGAGAAATTTGAACAAGTACCGCATGTACATTGGAATTTTGTCTCATTTAATAAGCAAAGAATTGAACAAGCCAAAGACGATTGGAAGAACGGTCGTTTTCCTAGCATTCCAGGGGATGATAAAGAGTTTATTCCACTTTAATTTTTAAGTCGCTTAACATTTAAAATTAAGCACCTGTAGCATCAAAGACAAGAGAAAAATATGTTAGAAATGGCAGTTATCTATTTGGCCGCGGCAATTGTTGCAGTGCCAATAGCAAAACGTTTGGGCCTAGGCTCAGTGCTCGGTTATTTAATCGCAGGGATACTAATAGGTCCTTTTGTATTTGAACTTGTGGGTGACCAAACTGATGTCATGCATTTTGCCGAATTTGGTGTGGTGATGATGTTGTTTTTGGTTGGCTTAGAACTGCAACCTTCTCGGTTATGGAAATTAAGGCATTCAATAGTCGGATTAGGCGGCTTACAAGTATTACTGACAAGTTCGCTATTTTTTGTTGTTTGCTATTTTGCACTCAGTTTACGGTGGGAAACGGCTCTGGCAATTGGATTGATGCTTGCTTTATCGTCAACCGCTATTGTATTGCAAACATTAACTGAAAAAGGTTGGATAAAGCAGGAGGCGGGACAAAGTGCCTTTTCCGTATTGTTGTTTCAAGACATTGCGGTTATTCCCATTTTGGCATTATTACCTCTACTTGCCTTTAATGAAATAACCAGCGTTTCTTCAAACCATAGTAATTTGATTGAACATTATCCAGTTTATTTACAAGTAGCCATATCTATAGCAACTATTGCTGCAATTATTCTGGCAGGTAAATACATTTCCGCACCATTATTTCGTTATATTGCAGAAACGCGTTTACGCGAGTTATTTACTTTGTTCGCTCTTTTTTTAGTCATTGTTATTGCTGTTATTATGCAAAAAATTGGCCTGTCACCTGCATTAGGTACATTTTTGGCAGGTGTGGTTTTAGCTGAAAGTGAATTCAGGCATGAGCTAGAAGTTGATATCGAACCGTTTAAAGGTTTACTGCTAGGGCTATTTTTTATCACTGTTGGTGCATCAATAGATTTTCCATTATTGATAGCACAATTTAGTCAAGTAATGATGTTCGTTATAGGGTTAATTATTATAAAAGCCCTAGTTTTATATGTTCTTGCTAAATTATTTAAAATTAAAAGCAAACAAAAGCTGTTGTTTACGTTCGCGTTAGCCCAAGGTGGAGAGTTTGCCTTCGTATTGTTATCGCTTACTAGCTCGCTTGAGATACTAACGGTTGAACAAACCAAAATTACTACCTTAGTGGTCGCCATATCGATGCTTATGGCACCTTTGTTATTAATGGTTTATGAAAAAGTTATTAATCGTGAAAATAATATCCAGCAAGCATTTGATGAACCAGAACAAATTGAGGCAGCTAAAAATGTCATTATTGCTGGCTATGGACGTTTTGGTCAAATTATTGGTCGTCTATTAACCGCGCAAGGCTACCACCTGTCAATTCTTGACCATAGTCCAAGCCAAATTGAACTATTAAGGCGGTTTGGTAATAAAGTTTTTTATGGTGATGCCGCACGGCAAGATTTATTAGCAGCATCGGGAGCAAATGA
>CAZMDX010000643.1:0-2329 GCA_964564805.1 uncultured Pseudoalteromonas sp.
GTGAATGAAGCTATGGCTGCAGGTCAAGAAAAACGGATGCCTATTTACGGCGAACTACATAAAAAATCTTCTGGCATCTAAGTCAGAGTAATCAAAATAAAACTAATTCGAACAATAGGAACACTATTTATATGACTGCCAATACTGCATTAGCTCAAGGTCTAGACAAATATCCACACCTGCTTAAACCGTTAGATTTGGGTTTTACCCAGCTCAAAAATCGAGTTTTGATGGGTTCTATGCACACCGGACTAGAAGAAGCGCCGAATGGTCACGTACGAATGGCCGCTTATTTTGCAGAGCGCGCTAAAGGTGGAGTAGGCCTTATCGTTACGGGTGGTTTTGGGCCTAATGATGAAGGTGCCACACACAAAGACACCAATCTTTTAGACTCTGACGAAGCGGTTAGTCACCATAAGTTGATAACAGATGCGGTGCATGAGCATGGTAGTCAAATCTGTATGCAAATATTACACACAGGCCGTTATGCCTATAACCCAGCATTAGTTGCCCCATCTGCGGTACAAGCTCCCATTAATCCTTTTAAACCCAGGGCTTTGGATGCGGCAGGTATAGAAAAACAAATTCAAGATTTTATTAATACATCAGTACAAGCACAAAAGGCCGGTTACGATGGCGTTGAGATAATGGGTTCAGAGGGTTACTTCTTAAACCAATTTATCGCAGCTCGCACCAATCATAGAGATGATGAGTGGGGCGGTTCATATCAAAATCGTATTCGCTTGCCAATAGAAGTAGTGCGCAGAGTCCGCGAAGCAGTAGGCGAACAGTTTATTATTATTTATCGTTTGTCGATGTTGGACTTGGTTGAAGGTGGTTCGACTTATGATGAAGTGGTTGAGTTAGGTCAAGCCATTGAAAAAGCAGGCGCGACTATTATCAATACTGGTATCGGTTGGCACGAGGCACGTATTCCCACTATTATTACTAAAGTCCCACGTGCAGCCTTTACTTGGGTAACGGCTAAATTCAGAAAAGCTTTGTCTATCCCAGTCATTACTTCAAACCGAATCAATACGCCAGAAGTGGCAGAAGAAGTGTTAGCTCGTGGTGATGCTGATATGATATCTATGGCAAGACCATTTTTAGCTGACCCTGAGTTTGTAGTCAAGGCAATGGAAAATCGTTCAGACGAAATCAATACCTGCATTGGTTGTAATCAGGCTTGTTTAGACCATGTATTTGAAGGTAAAACGAGCAGCTGTTTGGTTAACCCACGTGCTTGTCATGAAACTGAGCTTGTGATTAAGCCAACGACTACTATTAAAAATATAGCGGTAATAGGTGCTGGGCCAGCTGGTCTGGCTGCAGCTACAACAGCGGCACAACGTGGACATAAGGTAACCATTTTTGATTCTGCTAGCGAGCTTGGTGGGCAATTCAATATTGCCAAACAAATTCCTGGGAAAGAAGAGTTTTCTGAGACACTTCGTTATTATACCCGCCAGATAGAGTTGCATAATGTTACGGTTAAACTCAACACCCGTGTGGATGCCAATACACTCAACAACAGCGAATTTGATGAAGTCATCATTGCCACGGGCATTGCTCCACGAACTCCCCCTATTGAAGGTATTGAACACAATAAAGTGATGAGTTACGTTGATGTTATTGTTAACAAAAAATCAGTTGGTAAAAAAGTCGCTATAGTCGGAGCGGGTGGAATTGGCTTTGATGTTTCTGAATATTTATCCCATGCAGGTGAGTCTACCAGTCAAAATATTCCTGCTTTTATGAAAGAGTGGGGAATTGATATGACCTTTGGTTCTCGAGCAGGTATTGAAGGTGTGCTCCCATCGCCTACGCCATCACCTAGAGAGATTTATTTGTTACAGCGTAAATCAACGAGGGTTGGGAAAGGTTTGGGTAAAACAAGCGGTTGGGCGCATCGAGCAGGTCTTCTCAGTAAAGGTGTGAGCATGTTGGCAGGTGTCGAATATTTAAAAATTGACGATGATGGTTTACATATCAAAGTTAACGATAACGTACAAATATTAGATGTAGACAATGTCATCATTTGCGCTGGACAAGAGCCTCTTAGGGAATTAGTTGATGGCCTAATTAAACCACATCATCTAATTGGCGGTGCATCCGTAGCGACAGAGCTAGATGCCAAACGTGCAATTAAACAGGGAACACAATTAGCCGCCGAGTTATAGTTTTGCTGTTTTAAAAAAACACATAAAAAAACACATAAAAAAGCCGGTCATACAGACTGGCTTTTTTATGTGTTATTAGATATTCATCTTCCACAATTATCCATTCATAATAATTTACATAAATAAATTTTTAGGCAATTGTTTTGGTT
>CAZMDX010000644.1:0-2357 GCA_964564805.1 uncultured Pseudoalteromonas sp.
CACCCTCGTTTCAAACACTACCCAGAAGTACAAGAAGATAATTACCATGCCTTCTTAGGTGCGCCAATCATTCATCAACGCAAAGTATTAGGCGTGTTAACTCTTCAACAGCAACATAAAAGACGCTTTAGTGAAGACGAAGAAGCTTTCTTGGTCACACTTGCAATGCAATTAGCGGTTGAAATTGCCAATGCCAAAGCGCGCGGTTCTATTGATCTTTTACAAGAAAATATCCCCAAAGACTGGCAAAAATCCCTTAAGGGTGTCCCCGGCTCGTCTGGGCTAGCCAGTGGTGTGGGTTATTTACAAAACATGATGGTCAGTATCCACAGTCATGTTCCTAAACGAAGTAAAAATCAACATGTGCAAGTTCAAAATTACCGTCAGGCAGTGAAACAAACACAAGCTGACATGGCGGTATTATCTGAACGAATGCAAGGTGAAGTACCTGAGGATGTTCGTGCTATTTTCCAGCTTTACTATCACTTACTTGATGCAAACAGTTTAGGTCGAGACGTTGAAAAAGAAATTAAATTGGGGTGGGATGCACCTACATCTCTAAAAATGGTAGTAGAAAACTATATTCGTCAGTTTCAAGCTATGAATGACCCCTATATGCGCGAACGTGCAGTAGATGTTGAGGACATGGGCAATAGGGTGCTGGCTAACATACTTGGTATAACGGCTGATAAACGAGTGAAAAGGGTGATCCCAAACCTTTCCATTTTAATTGCTGAAGATGTCACTGCTGTGATGTTAGCTGAGTTTCCAAGTGAAAAACTCATGGGCATAGTGTCTATGCGTGGGTCAAACAACTCTCATGCAGCCATTATGGCTAGAGCAATGGGTGTGCCGGCTGTGATGGGTTTGAGCAATATACCCATTGCCTTGTTGAACGAAAAAGAAATTTTACTGGACGGTTATACCGGTGACGTTATTGTTTCCCCAAATGTCACTATTAGGCGCGAATTTGACCAGCTAGTTAAAGAAGAACAGTTATTGTCTGAACGCATTCGTTTAGAAGACACTTTACCGACAATCACTACTGATAATTGTGAAGTTCGCTTGTTTACTAATGCGGGTTTGTCACTTGAAAAAGAAAAAAATGATAACCCATATTCTGATGGTGTGGGGTTATTTCGCACTGAAATACCTTTTATGATGCGTGAAAGGTTTCCCACTGAGCAAGAACAGGTAGAGTTATATAGAGGTCTACTCGAAGCTGAACCCAACAAGCCCTTCACGATGCGCACATTGGATGTAGGAGGTGATAAACCTTTACCTTATTTTCCTATTTCTGAAGAAAACCCATTTCTTGGTTGGCGCGGAATTCGTATAACACTTGACCATCCTGAAATTTTTTTAGTTCAGATCAGAGCAATGTTGAGAGCTAGCATTGGTTTAGAAAATTTAAGTATTATGTTGCCGATGATAACGTCTGTAAGTGAAGTCAGTGAGGCTAAACGTCTCATCAGGCAAGCTTTTTATGAAGTGGAAGAAGAAGCCCAAGAGCAGGGTGAATGCCTTTACATGCCTAAAATTGGTGTAATGTTGGAAGTTCCCGCTGTTTTATATCAACTTCCGCAATTATCTAAAATCGTGGATTTTTTCTCGGTAGGCAGCAACGATTTAACCCAATATTTATTGGCAGTAGACCGTAACAATCCTCGTGTGGCTGAACTATACGATAGCTATCATCCTGCAGTGTTGAGTGCTTTGCACACTATTGCTAAACATTCAGACTTGTTAAAAGTGCCTGTGACAGTGTGTGGTGAACTCGCGGGAGAGCCAGGTGGCGTTGTATTACTTCTTGCAATGGGCTATCGAAAACTGAGTATGAACAACCATAATTTACTAAAAGTAAAATGGATTATACGCAATATACATCGCGGGAATGCAGAACAATTGCTAGCCAAAGTGTTGACCTTAAACAATCCGCAAGATGTGCGAGAAGAGATTAATCAGTATCTTGAATCAGTTGGGCTAGGCGGTTTGGTTCGCGCTGGGATTTAGATTTAAGACAATATAAATTTTAAAATATAATGAAGTATAAAGAGACGGCTAAGAATGCAACAGTATTTACAATTAATGCGCCATATATTAGACACGGGTGTTAAAAAAGAAGATCGCACTGGCACAGGAACATTGAGTGCATTCGGTTACCAAATGCGCTTTGACCTAAGTGCAGGGTTTCCTTTGGTCACGACTAAAAAATGTCATATGAGATCTATTATTCATGAACTCTTGTGGTTTTTAAAAGGCGAAACAAATATTACTTATTTGACAGAAAATAATGTCAAAATTTGGGATGCATGGGCTACTGATGACGGTGAGTTAGGACCTGTTTACGGAAAACA
>CAZMDX010000645.1:0-2389 GCA_964564805.1 uncultured Pseudoalteromonas sp.
TAAAAAATTGCATCAGACACATCATTTACTGCATCTTGCGCATTGTTGAATACACTATCCTGTTGACCTGCATTTTTAAGAATATCTGCATAACCTTGGGCGTTTGCTGTGCCGTTCCAGGCCATTAAAAGTTCTTCAGTATTAGAAACTAAATCTGCCGCAGCCAATTTTGCCAATCCACATCTTGCGGACGTTCTATCTACATCTGAACGGTTATTCCAACCTTGTGGATCGGTTCCAAATACAGTACAGCTATGATTTAAGTTTGGATTGAACAACAAGTACTCGATTGCATCTAAGCCTTTTCTGCTAGAAGTACGTGTATTGATGTCATAGTTTGCTTGTTCAGCCAACACGACCTCTTGGTCTAATGCGCAAGCACTCGTATTAGGCCAAGAATATATTTTGTTTCTGAGATCATTGTTGTTATCCACAAGTGGCCCAATTTGCATCACTTCGGCTATTTGCCACACTGCCATAGCATCTCGCCAGCTTTGTTTTGCTGAAATCTGTTTTGCTTCTGTATCAGCGGCTTGAGAGGTCAATGCATCGCAGTAATTATTAATTGCAGTGTCTTGCTCAACCGCTAATTGAGCGAATTTGGTGTAAGTAGGAACGATGACATTGTCAGTTAAACTTTGTAGTAGCAATGTTTGGTTGAAACTATTACTTGGCGCTGTTGGGTTAGTGGCAGCTTTAGAAAATAGCGCCCCTTGTGTACTACTTGAACTTTCGCCACAGCCCACCAAACCCATTATGACAGCAATAGCGGCGCTATTTAGCACTAGATTGACTCGTTTCAAATTAAAACGTTTAGCCACTTGATTTACTCCAATATGTATATCTTAGAATTTAAAAAGAGGTTAGCCTCGAAAGGGTAACCTCTTAGGAATAAAATAGTGTTATCCCAGATTATTTATAAGATTGTTTAAAATCGATATGAAATCAATATACGCAATCTTGTTATAAAAGGTTTACCAATTTTCAGCATTCTCAGGAGCAAATGCGTAAGCTGTCTGCATCAAATCTCTTGCTGCCATCAAATCAGCACGATATGCAGTCACTTCATCATCGCCTGTTAATACCGGCTTGTCACCAAACATGGTGTGAACCATTGCGAAGTCAGCATCGCTAAGAGGTGAGTCTTCGTTAAACTGCAAACCTAAGGCAAAGCCCTTCATTTCAGACCAATGTTTAGCAAGAGTAGAATAACTAAAATCATCAGTGCCAATTGAATTTAAATCGGCATCTACATCATTGATATAATGCACTACAGTTGCAGCAATGGCTTTTTCCCATGTTAGAACAGCAGTATCACGATACCCATAGAGCTCATCTTTTTGCGCTTCTGTTAACGCAACGCCAGCGGTATCATTCAACAATTTACGACCTTTTAAAAATGCGTCCATTGCATCCTTGGTGAAATCGTTAGCAACTGTTGCACCACGGTCACGCTTAGCTGCATTAGTTGAATGCCCAAAGTTATACTCCGAATTGAAGTCAATGGATCCATCTCCATCGGTATCGTGATAACCCTGCCAATCATCACGACCGCCCTTACCCGCTATTTCTTCATCACTGTAATCAAGATAATCTCTGGCCGCGCCGAAATAACCAAAACCTTCATCAAACTGATGTTCTAAATCGGTGTATGCTTCTGATACATCAATGTGATCAGAAAGTAACCCTTTGCCATCTGTATCGTTGTCCAAGTAATCATCGACACCTTGCGAAAATGAGACTGACATCGTTAAGAATTTTTGAATAAGTTGCTTTAAATCATGGCCATCAGTGGTTAATGAAATATTAGTAATAGGGTTGCCAAAGGGGTCTTGACGAACGGTTCCGTCTAGTTGAGTTTGGGCATTATCTGCCAACATGCCGAAGAAGGTACGAACCAGCTGTTCAGGTGTTGTAGAACCTTTTATTCCCCAACCTTCAAACTCAGTAGTCCAGTCTTTATGTTGACCTTTGGCATCTCTACCTGCAATTTTACCCACTAGATTTTTAGAAGAGCCTGATATGTCTGCCAAAGTAGTTTGAGCGCCAGGGGTCGTGGTTGTTAAAATCGGACGTGTTGAAAGCGCGCTGTAATCAGCTACATCAAAATACGAATTAAGCTCATCCATTACCTCTTGACGGTCCGCAAAAGTGCCATTGGTGTCGAAATCCGCTACATCGGTTAACTGTGCACCAATATATTTGGATAAATCATTTATTAGTATTTGACGAGCCACTTGTCCGCTATAACTAACCGAGGACCTTGTATCGTCAATTTTACTTTCAAAGTCGTAATAATCTAATAAGTCATCAACATCGACAGTTATGTCTTTACTGAAAGTCGCACTTGCGCTGTCAGTAACGGTAACACTTAAGGAAACGTTTGCTT
>CAZMDX010000646.1:0-2568 GCA_964564805.1 uncultured Pseudoalteromonas sp.
CCGCTTCAACGGCTTCTGCCTGCATATCTAGTAGAGCGATATGCGCGCCTTGTTTAGCAAACTCTACGGCCATAGCTTTACCCAAACCTTGGGCTGCACCTGTGATAACAATGACTTGATTATGTAAATTCATTACTGCTTCTCTTGCTTGGAAAATAAGTTAAATATACTGGAAAAGTCCAGTTGTCCGTTACCTTGCATACTATGAATAGTGTACAAACTTTGCGCCAGTGCGCCCATAGGGGTAGACGATTGGCTTTTAATACCGGTATCCATAGCAAGGCCTAAGTCTTTTTTCATCAGGTCCACCATAAAACCGCCTTGATAATCATTGGATGAGGGCACATTCGACATCACATCGGGGCATGGGTTATATAGTTCTAAGGTCCAATTTCTGCCAGAACTTTGCAGCATGATATCTGACATCACTTTAGGGTCGAGGCCGTTATCAATGCCCATTTGTAGAGCTTCAGAGGTGCCTAACATTAATACAGACAACAACATGTTGTTGCATATTTTGGCAACCTGCCCTGCCCCATGGTCGCCAGCATGGAATATGTTTTTGCCCATGGCCTGCAAAATAGGTAATGCAGTTGCATAATCGTGCTCTTTGCCGCCCACTATAAAAGTCAGAGTGCCCGCCGTTGCGCCACCTACACCTCCGGATACTGGAGCGTCAATAAAATGAATGTTTTTTTCAACTAATTTACTGGCCACAAGTTTTGAAGTTGAAGCATCAATGGTGCTTGAATCAATTACTAGGGTGCCTGCTTTTAACTGACTAATCAGTCCATTTTCACCGGTATAAAGCGACTCAACATGTTTGCCTGCTGGCAACATGGATATCACTATATCAGCTCCCTGGACGACGTCGGATGCAGAACCCGCTTGCTTAGCGCCGGCTTTTTCAAGATTGTCCATAGTGCTTTGCACTAAGTCAAAAACACAGACTGAAAAACCCGCTTTTAATAAATTGTGCGCCATAGGCGCACCCATATTGCCTAGACCAATAAAGGCTATTTTAGGTAGTGGTTTATGCATTTTATTACCTATTTTGTTGTTTGTTTTTATGACTTAGCAATCGACATCCAAATGCGCTAGAGGATGGGTATCTTGTGACCAAATATTGTCAAAGAAAAAATCAATGGTGGCTTTGGGAACATGCTCAACAGATTTAAAACGCCAGTTAGGTTGATGATCTTTTTCAATCAACAGTGCCCTCACACCTTCTTGAAACTCACCAAACTCACCACATTTACAAGACAAACCCAATTCCATTTGAAAACATTCTGCCAAGGTCATCTCTTTGCCCCTTTGCAGTTGTTCGAAAACTATATGTGCAGTAATAGGTGACCCAGCACTCAACGTTTTTTGTGCTTTACCTAACCACTTATTATTTTCAGAGTTAGCTGATATTATATATTCAGAGGCTTGAATCACATCGGCTTGAGCAGCTAAATTTGTCAACCAGTCCTGATTCATGATGAGATGACCTTCAGGCAATTCCTCAATATTTAACGCGTAAAAATCATCACAAATACTCGATAAGGTTGGGTGTAATAAATCTTCTTGCCAATTTGCGGCCATCAGACGGCTCAAGAATGCCTCTTTTGCATGGTGGGGCATGAAATAGTCGGCTAAATTGCTATACAACGCATCAGATGCATTAATGAATGCCCCTGTCAGTCCCAAGAACAAACCGCAACCTGCTGGCATTTTATTTAAAAAATAGCTGCCGCCTACGTCTGGATATAGACCGATACTGATTTCGGGCATCGCAATACGTGACGTTTCTGTGACAACTCTGTGGCTACCTCCACTCATCAAACCCAATCCGCCACCCATAATGATGCCATTCCCCCAAATCAAGATAGGCTTTGAGAAGGTGTGAATAAGATAATCAAGTTGATATTCTTGTGTAAAAAAATTCTGTAACACGTAATTATTCTTATTATCAGGCTTTTCTTTATCGGATCCCGAGTCCTGCATCGACTCATACATCGACACGATATCACCACCAGCACAAAAAGCTCGTTCGCCACTTCCGTCTAAAAATACCATAGCAATTTGGGGATCTTGTTGCCATTCTTCTAGCCGAGCTGTCAGCAAATTGATCATTTGCAAGTCTAAAGCATTTAACGAAGCAGGTTTAGTTAAGGTGGCATGACCAATCTTAAAACCACATTCAGTGGTGAGTTCGTCAAAAATAACCGGTACATTTTTATCAGACATAATATTCCTAATTTAACAGTGGTACTGGTCGAAAAAAGACCTACAGAATGTCACCAGCATGTTCTGCTAATAAACGTCGACCAATGATCATTCGCATAATTTCATTGGTGCCTTCTAAAATTTGGTGTACTCGCACATCTCGCACATATCTTTCTAACGGATATTCTTTGATATATCCATATCCACCGTGAATTTGTAATGCTTCATTACACACATTAAACCCTACATCGGTAGCAAAACGTTTTGCCATGGCACAATAGGCACTGCATTCTGGGTCTTGATTATCCAACTTAAAGGCAGCCAACCTAACCATTTGCCTAGCGGCCACTAGCTCAG
>CAZMDX010000647.1:0-6126 GCA_964564805.1 uncultured Pseudoalteromonas sp.
TAATGCGCATGAGCTTTGCCATAACTTTGTTGACCCAATGCCAAGTCAACTTCACCGCTGTCTTTTGTGTTCACTGAGCGAGATAACATATTGATTGCGCCGCCTACCGTATTGGGCCCGTAAGTGATGGCTGACGGACCTTTAAAAACCTCAACCTGAGTCATGCGAGAAACATTGGGAAAATAATAGGCCGCAGGAGCGGAGTAGGGTGCCGGTGCAATTAACACACCATCTTCCATCAATGTTATTTTGCTACTGCGATCGCTGGTAGCTCCTCGCAAACCGATATTTGGTCGTAATCCATATCCGTCTTCTTCTCGGATATATACGCCGGGGACGCTTTGTAATACACGATGGATATCATCAAATTCATACTGCTCTAGTGCTGCTTTGTTTAATACAAACCCTGAACCAGTTGCCGTTTCTAGTGCCTGCTTGTTGCCAAAAATTTGAATAACGTCTTCGATGTTACTTTGACCTTTTTTGTTAATATCATCTAGGGCTGGAGCCGAATTTGCTATTGGCAGCATCAGGATGCTAACGATGCATAGCATTACTTTAGATAGCGATGCATGTAGGGTTTTAGTTGTTGTCATTTGCATGGTAAAAATTAGTCACCGTCAGTAGAGTTAAAGCCAAGATTAAGATCTAAAGCTTGAGTAAACGTTATATCGATAAGATCTATCAGCACGCGCATTTCTGAGACTAGGTTTGTTAATGCCTCGCGACCTGTTGCATCAGATAACATCGCATCGTAGGAATCAAAATTTTGATTGATTAACCCAATTTGGTCTACGATAGTGGTTAATGATGCCGTAAGCTCATCGTTGATAGATTGTTGTCCCAAAAAGTCGACTAAGATTGAATCAAATCCCAAACCATCATCGTTTGTATAGATACTTAAAAAGCCTTGAATATTGATGCCGATACTTGTTAATGATTTATCACTTAAATAGTGTTCTGCATCGCGAAAATTACCCGGTGATATTTCACCTAACACTTCATTTAATTTCGTATCTTCAACGATCTCGATATGTTGAAGCCAATTAGTGGTTAACTCTTCGACTACATTTTGCACTGAAGTGAAGTCACCTGTACCACCAACAAATTCAGCTCGGTAGTTGCCTCCTGTTGCTCGCCAATCTGCAGTAATATCCGTGCTCATATTTAACAAGTTTTGTGCAATGGCGAGGCTTACCTCGCAACGCTTTTGTCTATCGGTTGCTATCAGCAGAGAATCACTTGAAGCTTCAGGAAATAACAAATATTCAAGAGCAGGTATTCCTTGCGCGCCTAAATTTTCGCCTGACACGTACTCGGCGCTAATAAAAAATTGTTCTGCAATCAGATCATTAACACCACGACTCACTGCATCATTCTGATCAGGCCATAGTTGAAAACGAAGTAAGCGGTCGTTTTCTACTACGGCTCCTACTTTTAACCATTGTATTTGTTGCCAGGCAACATTAAATTGTTGCCAGTTCCGTTGCAGTGTCACTAAGTCAGGGCTGGTGGGTGAAGGGAGTGCACAAAATACATCTGCTGAATCTTTAAGTGCTAGTGCCTCAGTTTGCATGGCTGCATAACTTGGAATGATGTGTTTGTCTGTTAAATCAGTTAAATAAAGGGCGAATTGATCGTTTAAGGTCATCGTTGGGGTGGGATTGACCACCAACGGAACGGTGACCACTGGTTCTGAACCGCTATCGCTTCCGCCGCCACATGCGGTTAACACCAAACTTAAAGAGGTGGTTAAGGTCAGTTTTGTAAAAGTGTCTATAAATTTTTTCACTTATGCTCCTAAATAGCATCTAAAAACGCTAGCAACGCGTTTCTTTGTTGTTGATTTAATTGAATGAAATTCTGTTGGCTGCGCTTCGCTTCGCCGCCATGCCATAAAATAGCAGCGGCAACTGTTTTGGCTCTACCATCATGCAAATATAGGTTTTCACTGCGTATATTTTTTCTAGCGCCTATGCCCCATAAAGGTGGCGTTCGCCATTCATACCCATCGGCATCATATTCATTCACACCATCAGCCAAATTTTCACCCATGTCATGCAAAGCCAAATCGGTATATGGCCAGATGGTCTGATCAGCTAGGCTGTCGTGTGGATATGTCGGATCTGTTGTGTAACTAGCGGTATGACAGGACTCGCAGCCTAATTGATAAAACAATTTACGACCTTGTTGAGCCGCGTCAGAGTCTAAATTTCTAGCGGGTGGTACAGCAATTAATTGATTAAATTGTGTGACTAAGTTCAACAACTTATCGGGAATTTCAACCGACTGATGTCCACCAATAATTGATGCCGCTTGGCAATTAGGTTGTTCAGTGGTGCACGACTCAGGACCAAATGAAGTATTAGTAATACCTATATCATCTCTAAATGCGGCGGCCACCTGCTGGTGTAAACTAGGGTGTTTAGCCTTGTGACCAAAACGGCCGATGCCCTTGGGTCCTGCACCTGTATCGTTTTCAATTAAACGGTGAAAGTCAGCAGTGTTATGGTCAGAAGGAGCAACAGGCACACGGTTGTATTTAGCCGAAATACCATCTTGGTCGATATCATTGATATCTTCTTGAGACAGCAAGTCTTGTTCGCTAATAGCATCTAACAATCCTACACCATAAATCACTGGAGAAAAGCGTGGCGACAGTGCAGTACGTTTATCTAAGTCGCCGTAAGCCAAGTCCGTTAATTGATAAGTGGGCTGGCGCAAAATGTAAGTGCTACCATCCGCATACTCGCCGTAGATTTGTTGGTAATCTAACTGCAATTTCGCTTCGCCTAATAAATTAGGTTGAATGCTGTTATGGGTGATAGCAATAGCGCGAGGCTGCAATTGGTCACCATAAGTAGGGTCGCTAAATATACTATCTTCAGCAGAGCCGAAGCGTATCACTAATGCCGAGGGTTTAGACAATCCTTGGGTCGGTGCGGGGCCTTTCCCTCCCGATGAATGGCAACTAATACAAGAACGGGTGTTAAATAATGGTCCTAGGCCATCGCGATCTTTGGTCGAACTTGGGGAAATAACCCAAGGGTCACGAAACAATGAAAATCCAGTCCAGAAGAGTAATTCCTCTTTTCGGTCTACATTTCTGCCTACTTGCACGAAGCTTCTATCTGACAAACCTTTTCCTGTCATGCCACCTGCAGGTAAGTGCTCAGCTTGCCTAAAACCGGGCACTGATACTTTGCTACAGCTTGTAAGGCAGGCTATCAAAGCAATGATCCAATATCGATGATTTATCATTTGTTGCTAACCATTAAAGTGATTCAATAAATGTCAGCACTTGCGAGCGTTGGTCACGGTTAAGTTGTTTAAAAGCAGTTAAACTATTTTGTGCTTCGCCGCCATGCCATAGCACCGCTTCTTCAATGGTACGTGCACGGCCATCATGCAAAAAAGTCGCATCTGCATTGACGGTTTGCACAAGGCCTATTCCCCATAACGGAGGAGTCTTCCATTCTGTACCTGACGCCATGCCTTGCCTTAGGCCATCGGCTAAGCCTTCGCAGCGCTGCACGTACATGCACTCCTCACCCGTGCTGCAAGTTTCGCTTTGCGCAGTTTCACGGGTGACAGCACAGCTGCCTCCCATATCGTGTAGCAACAAATCGGTGTAAGGAAATATGGTTTGATTAGATAACATCTCAATCGGTGCTGCGTTTTCTTCTAACCCACTAAATGCTATTTCTCCTAATAAACTGCCCGCTGCTTCTTTTGTGACATGCCGCGGGGTATGACAGCTAATGCAGCCAATTTCAAAAAATTGTTGGCGCCCTGTTGCTATTTTGGTATCCCACTGTGCGTTAGTGATATCGAATCCTCGCCTAGCGGGCACACCCAACACGCGATTATAAAATTCGACCTGAGCCATTTCTAGATCACTAATATCATATTGGGCACCTACTTTCGTTTCCCGCTCAGCGACGTGTAAACATGCAGTTTGTGCGAGTGTACAAGGCTCGTCTGGAAACATGGTGCTGGTTATACCAATATCACCTTGATAGGCAGCAGCACCTTGCTGAAGAACACTTGGGGTCTGACCTTTATAAGTAAAACGGCCAAGGCGAGTTTCATCTTTAAATACGTCGGTGACCATCGAAGCTCTGCCCGAAATACCATCGCTATTGGCATCGTTATCGTCAGCCAGTGCCAAGATATATTCTTCTGGAATGGATTCTAATAAGCCTACACCAAACACTTGAGGTGCGACTCTTGGTGAAAAACGTATATCAGTCGTAAATTCACCAAAACTTAAATCTTTAGTCTTATAAATTGGGTTCCGCAAGCTGTAGGACGTACCATCTGGATAACTGCCGACTACTTCTTTAAATTCGATATAAGTGTAAGCCTCTCCCACCAATACATCACCATTAATTGAGCCATTATAGCTTGGCCAACCAGAACTGAAATCTGAAGTGTTAAAGCTTTGTTCAGCAAAAACCTGCAGTTGATCACCATAAATAGGGTCAGGTGCACCTGTGCTGTCACCAATCTTGACTAACATGCTGGTAAAAGGCTCATCAATGTTTTTAGGTAACACACCGCGCCCATCGTTAAGATGGCAACCTTGACAGTTACTGGTATTAAGCAAAGGCCCAGCGTCTTGGTGTGGAGTTCTAAAAATATGGTCGCCTGAAGTAAAGTTACCATCTAAGGTGAAGTTGGCGGCAATCGGATTGGGCCGGGTACTGAATGCATCTTTATCATTAATAAATAATGTGGCATCGCCCCCAGACAAATATTCATCATCATCAATAGTACTTGCTTTTAGAGGTGTTAAACCGCTGTGATCAAGTATTGGCTGTGGTTGTGGCGTTGGGGCTACTATAACAGGCTGAGTTGCTGTGTTGTTTGTTCCACCGCCACCGCCACATGCACTTAAAAAGACTAAAGCCATTGCTATTTTTAATGGGTTAACTGGCATGTAGTCGGTACTTGCGATAGTGCTTTGCAAATCAGTATTACTCTTTTTTTGAAACGAAAAAGGGGCGTAATCGCCCCGACAAAAATGTATCTATTATGTTGTACTAGCCACCAATGTCTTCTTCAGTGTCCTGGCGTAAGTCATTGGCAGTGATACCTAACACCACAATGGCCTTTTCGATGTAATCTGTCTGAGTAACTAATGTATCGATGACTGCGATCAGATTAGGTTGGTTTATGCCTTCTTGAATAAGCACATCAAATGGCGTACCTGTTTTGGCTTTAGTATCAATCACGGCTGCGGCAGCCATAGTTGCTTCTAGTGAGGCTCGGAGGCTATTGGCAAGTTCGTGCGCACCTTCAACCACCATTAAGTCATATATCGACGCGCCTTCAATTTGCTCACCATCAATACGGGTATAGCTAGCATTGAAAGAATTTTGTACACCCTTAGCATTTAAGAAAAGGTCTCTGTGGGTGTTGTCGCTGAAACAAGAGTGTTCGTCTTCTTGTGAGTCAGTTTTTAAGGCAATATTAATACGCTCACCGGCCAGTTCTCCGTAACTCAAACGCCCCATACCTTCTAATATTTTTGCTAGTGACTCGTCACCGCCTGCAACAAAGGCTGTATAATGCACACCTGCATTGGGCTCCCAAGCTTCTACGACTGTCGTTAAGTCAGAAATCAATACGTCCGTCGCAGCTAAAAGGTAATCACCACGTCTAGCACATATGTCAGCAGTGACTGCAATATCGCCAGAAGTACATTCGCCTATTGCAACAGCAAAATCAGTTACAGGTCGCTGACCGCCACTCGAATCCCTAGTTCCTGAACCAGTTGAATCTTCGTTTAAGTCTTGTCCCCATAATAAAAACTCAACGGCATGATAACCAGTGGTCACATTTCTTTCATCCTCACCCAATTCAATAAGGCCTTGGATAGTTTCTGCATCGATGGTTGGGTAGTCAGCAGTATTGGCAATAACGTTACCGCTTAATGCATTCGCTGCGCTTTCTGGTCCGGAGTCACCATCTACTTCAACCGCGACATAATCGATAATTGCTTCACCTAATGGCCATGCATTGATTCGACCTTCAGGGCCATCGCCCTCTTCTCCAATTGTGCCATCAGGTAGTAACGCATCAATTGGACCTTCCCTAAAGCGATAGACTTCAGTTTGTCCA
>CAZMDX010000648.1:0-3098 GCA_964564805.1 uncultured Pseudoalteromonas sp.
CCCATATCTGTCATAAAGCCTTTAACAATGGGGGTTAAAAATGATATTACGCTTTGAGCCTTATGTTTATCTTGGTCAGCACCAAATCGTTCTATATCCATTTGCTGAGCATACAGCACAGCCAAAGCACGACAGCCTTCGGCTATCGCTTTTTGGGTCAGTAACATTCTACGTACGTCAGGCTGGTGGATAATCGGATCCGCTTTTTTACTTGGCTCTTGTATTCCTTGAGGTGCGCGTGACTGCAAACGTTCCCGAGCGTATTCCAAAGAGCCTTGATAAGATGCTTCTACAATGCCGAGGCCCTGCAAGCCTACTTGAAATCGAGCGTCATTCATCATAGTAAACATACAGGCAAGGCCATTATTTGCTTCACCTACTAGAAACCCTTGTGCACCATCAAAATTCATCACGCAAGTAGGGCTAGCTTTAATCCCCATTTTTTTCTCAATGCTACCCACAGTAACTGCGTTTCTTTGACCTATGCCACCGTCGCTAAGAGGTAAAAATTTGGGTGTCAAAAATAAACTAATACCTTTGACACCGGGAGGTGCATCCGGGAGTCTGGCAAGAACCAAATGAATGATATTATCTGTCCAGTCGTGATCGCCAGAAGATATAAATATTTTACTTCCTGTTATGCTAAAACCGCCGTTTTTATTGGGTATAGCTTTAGTTCCTAATAAACTTAAGTCGGTACCTGCATGGGGCTCTGTTAAACACATCGTGCCAGTCCATTCACCAGAAATAAGCTTGGATAAGTAGGTGTTTTGAAGGTCAGCACTTGCATGTTTTGTAACGGCCAATATGGCACTTTCGCTCAGCATACCCGTTAAGCGCCAACTTAAGTTGGCTGAATTTAACATTTCATGTACTGGTACCGCGACGGTATTAGGCAAATCTTGCCCACCATAGTCAGCGTTTCCTAACATAGCATTCCATCCGTTTGCTACGTATTCTTTATGAGCTTCGGCAAACCCATCAGGGGTAGTGACGTTTCCATCAGCTAACTTAGCACCTTGCTCGTCACCTTCTCGATTTAGCGGAGCAATAATCTCTTCTGCAAATTTTGCTCCTTGAAGTAAAATCTCATTGACCAGTTCTTGATCAAAATCTTCTAATCCTAATTTTTCATAATGTTCCGACAAGTTTAACCAATCATGTAGCAAAAATTGCATGTCTTTTATTGGAGCATTGTATTGAGGCATAGGAATAATCTCTAAAAATAAATATTGTAGTGATTATACCGTTATTTGGTGGCTTTTGTTCTTAAAAGTCACGTAATGACTATTAAATGTGTTGATATGGCATTAGTGGTTTTATGAATGTTCGCTACTTTTCGCCGACGTTTAACGAAATATTATTCCAATTTATTGTACGCCTCGCGCAACTGGATCAAATTAATATTGTCAACCCATTGATCTGGTTCTGTTTCAAATGGGTTAATCAGAGAAACTTCGCTGGTCTTGTGTTTTACCCACGATGGCACAGGAAATACCTTTAGCTGCCTAGAAAACATATCTGTGAGTTTACATTCAAAATATTGTGTTTGATCAGGGGCAGTAAACAACAATTGACCTACTTCAACATTTAACCCCGTTGTTTCCCAAACTGATCGGTGAGCTGTACATTGCCCACTAATAAAATTTTGTTGTTTATCAAAGGGTAAATTCCAACCATCGTCATCATTATTTTTAATTACTAATAGTTGAACGTTTGATTTTATAAGGCAGGCTGCAGCGGAAGGCTCCGTTTGTGTATATAATGTGTCCGTCCGGCACATTGGGTCAGCAGGGATGTTTTTACTGCACCCAAATACAAAAATTGTTACGACTATTAAAAATCTGTTCAGCAAAATGTTACGTACTCTGGTGGAATGAGCATGAGTTATTATCACATCAAATTTATGTTTCGCCACAATTAATTGTGGAGGCTAGTAATTATAAATTACTTCAAAGGTCTCACTAAGTTTTATATTTAAATAGGTCAAAGAATGTCTAAAGGGTTAAAATTTTCTCCTCTGTTAATTGCTGTTATATTATGTTTCGGTTTAGTGGTGTTTTTATATTTACCGAAGGATGTGTCTGAACAAATTAAGCAAGCCAACGCCACTTTAGTAAAAGTGCATCGCACTGCTGAAGAAGAGTTTGAGGTGATTGTTGAAGCTTTGGGCACAGGAAGAGCAAATGAGTCTGTACTTATAACGACACAAACATCTGATATTGTTTATAAAATTAATTTTGACGATGGCGATAGGGTCAAGGCTGGCCAAGTATTACTGACATTAATCGATTTAGAAGAAAAAGCGCGATTAGCGGCCTTAGACGTTGATTTACAAGAAGCCAACCGTCAACTAAATCGAGTCACCAACCTAGCTAAAAAAAATGTTGCGTCTGAACAACTATTAGATGAGCAACAAGCGGAAGTGAATGCACTCATAGCTGAAATGAACGTATTGAAAACTCAAATGCGAGCGCTTGAGGTAAGAGCACCTTTCGATGGCTTATTAGGACTACGACAAGTCAGTGTTGGGGCTTTAGTTAGACCAGGTGATGCCATTACTACCCTAGATGACTTATCTATAATCAAAGTCGACTTTAATATTGCCGAGGTTCACTTACCTAGTGTGGCCATCAACCAAAATATTCGTGCCACTTCCATTGCTTACCCGGATGAAATATTCGAAGGAAAAATAGTCAGTATTGGTTCTAGAGTCGATCCTGCGACACGTGCTATACAAATTCGTGCCAATATTAATAATCAAGATTTTAAGTTACGGCCTGGAATGCTACTACAAATAAATTTGCAGAAGAAATTATTGACCACTCTGGTGCTTCCTGAAGCTAGCTTAGTTCCAGTGGAAGATAAGCATTTTGTATTTGTAGTTAACGATGGTGTAGCAACAAGAAAACAAGTGCAGATAGGTTTACGTAAGCCCGGGATTGTACAAATCGTATCGGGATTAGAAAAGGGTGATGTGGTAGTGATTGAAGGAGCTTTGAAATTGAGGAGTGGCTCAAAAGTTAATGTTCTAAATGCTGATGAGATAGATGAGATAGATGAGATAGATGAGATAGATGAGATAGATGAGATAGATG
>CAZMDX010000649.1:0-2498 GCA_964564805.1 uncultured Pseudoalteromonas sp.
TTTTTCTTGTTTCAGATTGCGTAAGGTAATTAAAACATGTGTTCTACATTTCTCGTGTCTAAAATATTGTCTTTTGGAGAAGGTGAGTTACTCAATTAAAATTTCTTTTTGGTCTCTACGTGGTGATAAAATGAGCCGAACAAACGAAAAACAGTATCTTGAAAGATGATAAAAACCGTTCAATGAACAAACAATTACAAATCTGGTGTATCTAGTGGCGGCTTAGCGGCACCTAGTCCTGCGGCATCTCTCCAGTACAACTGTGTTGCCTTGTTTTTTGTTTCGGGCACTCTTGGGAGTCTTTGAATTGAAAACAGCAGTGTGATACAGAATCACGTCGATTGTCGTGTTCGCGGTCGCGTCGCCAAATCAGAGACTTTTACACATAATCTCTTCATTTTCAAACTATTATGATTGTGGGTGTCAGCAAGATCACACCTCTCTCTTCAGAGATTACTTGAGTAAAAATGTATGTATCCGGTTATGTTTTGGAGAGTAGTAGATATTCGATCGCAAACATTGCCGTTCTGCTGCCTCTCTGAAGTTTAAATTAACAATTGAGATATTTAGTTTTTAAATCTAGCTTAGGTAATCATGTTGTAAGTACCTAGGTCTCTAGTTAGTTGATAAATTTGGCAATATCGAAACTTTTACTTACAAATATTTTGCATAGTCAGCCATGTACAACTTTCGCACTTGTTCGTTTTGACCCCGCCATCGTGCATGGACTTATCTACCTTATGTACTTCTTACAGTATGTCACAACACGATACTGGACAACGCCAGCACAGGACAACAGGGCGCTGCCAAATCAAAGTGAGTGTGGATGTGTCTGTGTTCTTGTCTAGGCAAATAACGGCCTTGAGATGCTGCAGCTCATGTGATTGTACTTTCTCTCTCATGTTCCTTGTTTTCTTTCCTCCTCTACCACAGACAAGATCGGCTTCTTTGTAGAAAAAATGGCATCACCGATGTAAACTGGGGGTTGAATTCGATGATGTTTGGAGCGTTAATCGAAGTAACTGAACTAACAACTTGTCTTCAGACAACCGGACAGCCAATCCAACACCGTGTGGCTTGTAAAATCTTATCAGTCCTCCGCGCCCTCAAGCGTAACTTTGAGCAGGTGACAGGAGGTCCAGATCCAGACTATCCTGAAGTCTACATGAAATGGATAGAGGCAATGAAAGATCAAGGTGTTGACAAAGAAGATCTTGTCAAAGAGATGGACAAGCTAGGACACATATTTGCTACTAAGCTTGGAGAAAGTTTCGAGAGAAGACTGAAGCCGTACATGGCTTACTATCACGCTATGGAGCTCATTGACCCGACTGCACCAGCACGCATCCCTGATGGGACATGGGAAAAGGTGAAAGATATTTGCAGTCGTTATAATCTTTCCTATTCAAATGTACGGTCCGAGATCCGTGCAATGCGTGATGATGCAGTGGATTTGAGCCGCCAGGAAATCACAATGTGTAAGGAAAATCTTCTCAAGTTTTATCGTGATAAGTATTTGAGCACACCAGGGGATAGACGCCGTGTCCACCTAGACAGTTATGTTCAGGTGGTCTTCCAGCTCCCTTTCGAAACTGTGTTAATTGAATCCCTCTTCAGCATCATGAACTACAATAAAGACAAGACAAGAGAACACCTGAATGACAAGAGTGTAGCAAGTGTTATTCACACCAGGGACATTCCCAAGGTGACCAAAAACATTGCAGCGCCATTTGCTACATCTGACTTGACCATTGATCTCAAGTGTGCATTGGATCACAGGCTAAAATGGTAGTCAAAGTAGCTATTACCAAATAGCTAATCTCTACTATAAAGCCTCTCACTTACCTAAAATCCTGTTTACTAGTGTTTTTGCGTGAAGTCTTGCCAAACAAATTGTGGCCCCTGTGCGCGGCACCTGGACCCCCTGCGCGCAGCGCTGTGGCCCCTGCGCGGTAGGGTGGCGCTCATGTATGTCCGTGAGTCCGCCTCCCCCTCCTATGGTTTTACAGTAGTATCTAAGGACAGCGTTCTTCCAATCAGAGCTGTGGCTCGGGATTTTTTTGCAGGAAGGTCCCTCCAATTTGGATTGGGATTCGGATTTGGACAACGATGACTTGGACCGCGGCAAGGTTTTGCTCGTCGTGGCGAAGGAACCCGCGCATAGTCTTTGTCTGATTTTTCTATGGGTCACGGGTGGTGCGTGGTGCACTAGGGGATGTGGGGCCGGTTTTCATTCTTCGCTGCGCGCGGTCAATTCGGGGGAGAAAGGTACGGAATGATCAAGAACCGTGCATTTAGTTTGCCCTCGGTGATTATGATTGCGCGCCTTGTGGTGCGTAGGTGTGGTACTTACAAGGTTGTGGATGTAGCTATTCTTTCCGGTGTTGCTACTCCTTCCGCCTGTTGGCCATAATTATATTCAACAGTGGCCCACCACACATTGGACGTTGGATTGGTGATCATTCATGGCGCAGCGCGCCGAAAAGAAAAAATGGAAA
>CAZMDX010000650.1:0-9665 GCA_964564805.1 uncultured Pseudoalteromonas sp.
ATATTAGCAATGCTGGCTCGCTGTTTAAAACCTACGTTACTGTTAATCACTTCAACTGAAAACTTAGGATTTTTGGCTTCTTTGTACATGTCATAGCCATCTTTTGGCTCATCCACATACTCGCCTGTATCTAGGTTAATAAAGCGTTCTTCAATATACTTATCAAATGTTCCAGAAATGTCACCAGCAGCCACATCAATTAACCCTGCTGCTTCGACAATATTTGACTGTTTGTCTATTGCGGCATTAGTTTCTTGTAAGTCACGTAAGCCGACGGCTGCACTTGATACAATAATTGAGCAAACTAAACATACAGCCACTACTACACCAACTGTTTTACCTAGTGTTTCTTTTTTAGCCGACACGTGCGATCCTCCGTTTTATATTGCTTTGGGCAACAAAATAATCGAACAAAGGTGCCCACAAGTTAGCAAACAGTATTGCTAACATAATACCTTCAGGAAAAGCGGGATTCAGAACACGGATCATCACCGTCATACAACCGATTAAGATGCCATATGCCCATTTTCCTTGATTTGTAAATGCTGCTGATACAGGATCTGTTGCCATAAAGAACATACCAAAAGCCATCCCTCCGATTACCATGTGCCAATACCAAGGCATTGCAAACATTGGATTAGATGCACTTCCTACAAGATTTAACAGGCTTGAAAACAGGAATACACCTATAGCCACCCCTAACACAATTCTCCATGAGGCTATTCGCATATAGATGATAAATAGCCCACCAATTAAAATAGCTAGTGATGACACCTCTCCCATAGAGCCTTGTATATTTCCTAAAAAGGCATCAAACCAATCAGCATTAAGGCTCCAGTCTGTTACTGAACCATTAGCCGCCTGACTTAACCAAGTTGCGCCTGTGTATCCATCCGCAGCTGTCCATATTGAGTCACCTGATATTTGTGCAGGGTATGCAAAATATAGAAATGCTCGACCAGATAAAGCTGGATTCAAGAAATTGCGTCCAGTACCGCCAAATATTTCTTTAGCGATAACAATACCGAAGGTAATACCCAAGGCAGCTTGCCATAATGGAATAGTAGCAGGCAGTGTGAGTGAGAATAAAACCGAGGTAACAAAGAAACCTTCATTGATTTCATGTTTACGTACTGAAGCAAATAATACTTCCCAGAATCCACCTACAGCAAATACAGTGGCGTAAACTGGCACAAAGAAACAGGCTCCGTATAACATCAAGCCAATCCAGCTGGTGTTAGCGTCAAGTTGACCGCCAAGCATCTCAAACAGCCCTGCTTGCCAGAATGCGGTGGCTGTATCAGCCCAAACAGCGCCTTCTGTTACGATAGCATTCTGTGCTTGTTGACCAATATTAAACATACCAAAAAACATAGCTGGGAAGGTCGCCATCCACACAAAAATCATAATACGTTTTAAATCGATACTATCTTTTACGTGGGTGTTCGCCTTAGTAACAGTTCCAGGCGTATAAAAAATTGTCGCTGCCGCTTCATACAGCGCATAAAACTTTTCATATTTTCCACCCGCCTCGAAATTAGGTTCGATTTTTTCTAAATATACTTTTAAGCCCATTATTAACCCTCTTTCTCAATCTGATCTAAACATTCTCGCAGGATCGGCCCATAGTTATATTTGCCGGGGCAAACATAGGTACATAGTGCTAAATCTTCTTCATCAAGCTCCAAACAACCCAGAGTTTGAGCGCCATCGGTATCGCCAGAAATAATGTCTCTCAATAATAGTGTAGGCAAAATATCTAGCGGCATAATACGTTCATAGTTACCTATGGGAACCATAGAACGATCAGAGCCATTTGTTGTAGTAGTCATACCAAATAATTTTTTAGGACTGAAGTGGCCAAAATAAGCACGTGTGACTGAGTGTTGGTTAACACCTGGTTTAATCCAGCCGAATAATTCTTTTTCACGACCTTCGCGCAAAATAGACACTTGGTTGTGAAATCTACCTAGATAACCGTGAACACCATGGGCGTGACTACCTTGCAGTACTGAGCCAGATAAAATACGCATTTCGCCATCGTTGGCTTCATTAGCGGTTAGTTCAGCAATATCAGCACCTAGCAATGTACGAACCAAACGTGGATTTTTTGCTTCAGGACCACCTAAAGCCACAACCTTTCGGTTGTCTAATTCACCCGTTGTAAATAAGCTACCAATAGCTAAAACGTCTTGGTAGCCAACATGCCATACTTTTTTGCCTTGTCCTACTGCATCTAGGTAATGTATGTGTGTCCCCACTAGGCCTGCAGGGTGGACACCAGAAAACTCGTTCACTTCAACGTTGGCATCGCCAGTGGCAACGTCAGCACCAGGTGCTTTGTTAACGAACACTTTACCATCTGTCAGACGACTAATAACCTGCAAACCGGTAGTAAAATCTTCACTACGCTGAGCAATAATTATCTGAGGATCGGCAGCCAAGGGGCTGGTGTCCATTACACTAACAAATATTGAATGTGGTTTTGAATCAAGTGCAGGAGATTTACTAAAAGGACGTGTTCTAAAAGCTGTCCACATACCAGAATTAACTAAATTCTCTTGTACTTTACCTGCATCCAATGTCGCCAGTTCAGTTGCACTGTACTTAGCAAACACTTCACTTTCATTACCTTCAATCTGAATCACCACAGATTGCAAAATACGTTTTGCACCACGATTGACAGCAATAACATTACCAGCCGCGGGAGCAGTGAATTTTATACCAGGATTCTTTTTATCTTCAAAAAGCATCTGGCCCTTCTTCACCTTATCCCCCTCTTGGACATGCATTGTTGGACGCATTCCAATATATTCTTCACCCAAAATAGCGACTCTGGTGACAGAGTTTCCATCTTGAATAACTTGTTCTGGCGCTCCCTGAATAGGAAGGTCTAACCCTTTAGTAATTTTTATCATACGCAATAGCACTACTCTAAATTAATACACAGCACCATTAGACTCTTTTATTACAGTAGTCCATGTGTAAATTAGTAAGAAAAACCTAATGGTGATGAGTATCGTTATTCGATGACTAAATAATAAGCAACAAACATGTTTATGTTATTTAGTTGCAACTAAATAGAGGTGTCTGAACTTCATTAAATTAGGTGTTTTACAAAATTAAAATATATCGCTACAAAAGTCACCTAAGCTCAGCAGGACAATTTTAGCATTATCCTATGTATCTCTTCCACGCTAATTGTTGTTTAAATATATTTATTTCATAACTTTTACTTATTTTGAGCTGATTTAGCTCTTTCAAAGCTAGACTAAATCACGAAAATAAAAAAACCGCCTGACGCGGTTTTTATTTTAAGCAAATTTTTTACCTTTTTTTACCAATCGATTAATGTTTCAACTTCAGCATCATAGTCAACCCCACGTAAGTCAAAGCCAAATAATTTCAAAAACTCATGGTGATAACCTACATAATCACTTAATTCATGAAAGTTTTCTTGAGTCACTTGATCCCATAAGGACTTAATTTTTGCCTGTGTCACATCGTTAGTTTCTTTGCTATTCATATACAGGCGACCTAACTCATCCACTTTTGGTTGTGATTGGGTCAGCTTGTCTGTAAATAAATCGTATATTTGTTCAATACAACCTTGGTGTGTCCCTTCTTCTTTCATCACTTTGTAGATAAGTGAAATATACAAAGGCATAACAGGAATGGCTGAACTAGCTTGAGTGACCAACGCTTTCAATGACGAAACATAAGCCTGAACATTTTTACTAACATTGGTTTTTACTATGTCGGCTGCAGCACGGTCTAAATCCTCTTTAGCTTTACCTATCGTTGCTTGTCCATATATTGGCCAAGTCAACTCTTTACCCACATAGGTATAAGCCGTGGTTTTACAGTTATCTGCCAGTAAGTCTGCTTCCCCTAAAGCGTCAAGCCATAACTCCCAGTCTTCACCGCCCATTACTTTTATAGTTTGTTGGATCTCGTCCTCGTTAGCAGGCTCTAACGCTATTTCATGAATAAGATTTTTATCGGTATCATAAGTTTTTGTTTTGTATGATTGCCCCACAGGTTTTAAGGTTGATTTGTATACTTCACCCGTTTCAGGATCAGTTCGTCTTGGAGAGGCTAAGCTGTAGATAATCAGATCTACCTTACCCATATCTGCTTTAAGGGTGTCGATAACCTGTTGCTTTATATCTTTAGAAAAAGCATCACCATTTAATGTTTTAGCGTACAAACCCTTCGCGGATGCTTTGGAATGAAAACTTGCAGTATTATACCAACCAGCTGTACCTGTTTTACGAACTGTAGGTGGTTTTTCGAAACACACACCCAAAGTATTAGCACCACCGGCAAATGCAGCAGTAATCCTTGAAGCAAGTCCATAACCAGTAGAACTACCAATAACTAATACATTTTTAGGCGCATTGTTTAATGTTCCCTGAGCTATAACATAATCAATTTGTTGTTGAACATTAGTCGCGCACCCAATTGGATGTGCATTAGTACAGATAAAGCCACGGATCTTGGGCTTAACAATCATATAAATTTCCTATTTAAAATTTTAAGGTATTGTAATGCTAGTCAACGCTTAAACACATCTGAACAGCTGATAAAGATGCAATGATTTAATTTTTTTAAGGTTTAACACTAACCGAAGGGCATGAATGCCCGAGGTAATATGCCAAACAAGGTCAATAAAATATTAATAAAAAAGTGAGTCGATACACCAACTTGTAATAACGCGACAGCAGGTAGTGAAAAAAATTAATATTAATTATAATAGTTAACGTGCTGTATTTACTACTTCAGGTTATTGGCTATATCCAGCACGATTTTTGTAATATTCAAACTCTGATATTTGATGATATTTCATCACATTTGTTTGAAAGTCAGAATAAGATTTATAAACTTTTTTAAACATTGGGTCGGCGGCTGACTGTTCTTGCATCACATCAATTGAGGCATTTTTTAATGCTAACATCACATCTTCAGGCAGAGGACGCATATTAACACCATGTGTCTCGACTAAGGCCTGCATTGCCGAATTATTAGCAGCAGTATATTCGTCCCACATATCTTGATTAACTGCACGGGTTGCTACTTCAATAATAGCTTGCAAGTCTTCTGGTAGTGCTTCGAATGCTTGTTTGTTGACCATGAATTCTAAATTAGCACTGGGTTCATGCCAACCTGAATAATAATAATATTTGGCAGCCTTGTGTAAACCAAACGCCAAATCGTTGTAAGGACCTACCCATTCGGTAGCGTCGATTGCGCCAGACTGGAGGGAAGTAAATAGTTCACCTCCTGTCAGTGCAACAGGAATACCACCCAGCTTTTTAAGTACTTCGCCACCCAGTCCGGGAATACGCATTTTTAAACCTTTGAGGTCGTCAACACTGTTAATTTCTTTTTTAAACCAACCCGCCATTTGAACTCCGGTATTGCCACCAGCAAAAGGGATTAAATTAAAAGGTTCATATACCTCACGCCATAATTTCAACCCACCACCGTAATGAAGCCATGCATTCATTTCGGTAGCATTCATACCAAAAGGAATAGCAGTAAAAATCTGTGATGCGGGAGCTTTACCTTTCCAATAATAAGAACCTGCGTGGCCCATTTCAGCTGCACCACTAGAAACTGTATCAAATACCTCAAATCCGGGTACCATCTGTCCAGCACCAAAGACTTTTATTTTAAGCCTGCCATTAGACATGCGTTCAACATACTTGGAAAAAGTTTCTGGTCCTTTACCTAATCCTGGAAAGTTTTTTGGCCAAGACGTCACTAGTTTCCACTCATAGTTTTGCTGTTTTGCTTGCGAAGTAGGAGCGTTAGAAGATCGCTCGTCACAAGATATTAAGAAGATGCTTATTGTAGTCAAAGCAAATAGTTGAAGTAATTTCATATAAAGATTCTCGAAAGTCATACTCAAAGTACAGAAGGTAACCAAGTTACCAGATTTGGCCAAATTGCCAAACATGCTAGCAACAATAGTTGAATAAGTATAAAAGGTGCAACACCTCGGTAAATATGTGATGTCTGGACCTCTGGTGGTGCTACACCTCGTAAATAGAATAAAGCAAATCCAAATGGTGGTGTTAGAAACGAGGTCTGTAAGTTAACTGCTATCATGATCCCAAGCCAAATTGGGTCAACTCCCATTGCTAATAATACTGGAGCAACTAGGGGTACAACGACAAAGGTGATTTCAATAAAATCCAAAATAAAGCCAAGTAAAAATATCACCACCATTACTAATAGTACCGCAGTGAATATGCCCCCTGGCAAACTGGAAAATAATTTTTCTATTAATTCTTCACCACCAAAACCACGAAACACCAATGAGAATATAGACGCGCCAATCAGGATCAGAAACACCATAGACGTAACCTTAGTTGTCGATAACATCACCTCTTTTAATTTTTGTAGATCGAGTTTTTTATTGAGCAGTGCCAACACTAATGCACCTGCTGCACCAACACCAGCAGCTTCAGTAGGTGTAGCGAAGCCAGCTAAAATTGAACCGAGCACCATAAAAATTAATAAAAGTGGTGGGAATAGCGCTGCAAACAAACCACCCATGGAAATAGGTGTTCGGTCATTTTTTTCAAGCGACGGGCGTATATGTCTACTTGCAAAAACTAAAACATAAAGAAGATACATGGCGACTAATAAAAAGCCTGGAACTAATGCCCCTACGAATAAATCACCCACGGATACAGATCGTGGGGAAAAGATACCCATATTCAGTTGTGCTTGCTGAAATGCACTCGACAACACATCACCCAATAAAACCAAAGCAATCGATGGAGGAATGATCTGCCCCAGCGTCCCGGTAGCACATATTGCCCCGCAAGCAAAAGATGGTGAATAGCCTTTTTTAAGCATTGTCGGTAGAGAAAGTAACCCCATTGTGACCACAGTGGCACCGACTATGCCTGTACTGGCAGCTAATAACATACCCACTAACACCACAGAAACTGCTAGCCCTGATTTTAATCTACCGAGTACTTGTTCCATAGCGAGTAACAAATCTTCCGCTACTCGGGATTTTTCTAACATCACACCCATGAACACAAATAACGGCACGGCAATTAACGTTTGGTTAGAAACTATTCCAAACAAACGGCTGGGAACTGCCTGCAAGTAGGATGTATCAAATACGCCAGATAAAGCACCAATACCAGCAAAAATGAGTGCGGTGCCTGCCAGTGAATAGGCAACGGGATAACCTAATAACAACACCAAACATACGGCTAAAAACATCAACAGCGAGATATATTCCATTATTTAGTGAAATCTTTTGATGAGTGTTTATTTAACGACAATCTTGCAACATTACGCACGATCTCGGCTATACCTTGAAGCAGCATAGTCAGCGGGAATATTAAAATTAAACTTTTTAACAGAAAAACAGCAGGCATACCTCCAGCTTCTTGAGATTCTTCCATAACTCGCCAAGATCGCAAAACATATTCGAAACTGACCATAAAGATAAAAATATTCACTGGCATAAGCAATAGCAGGCCTCCAAAAATGTCTACTTTAGCCTGCTTTTTTGGACTGAATCGACGATAAAAAATATCGACTCTTACATGTTCATTGACTCGCAAAGTGTGGGCTGCACCTAATAAAAAAACCATAGCATGTAAATACATCACTGACTCTTGCATAGCAATCCAACCAAGATTAAAGCCATATCTGAGCACTACAATGAGAAATGTTAGTAATACCATCGTCAAAGTAAACCAACTCACCATTTTACATAAAAATTCATTCAGTGAATCAATCCACTGAAGACCAAAATTAGTCGAAAAATTGCGCATGTTATATGTTCTTATTATTGTGTTATTGCTATGTTGAAAAAACTAAGCTTAATATCTTATAGATGTTAAATGTTTTAACAAAAGAATGCTTAAAAATAAATGCAGCCTGTCCATTATTACAAAGCCTCCCAACAATATTAATATGCTGGTGGAAATCAATGTTTACTTACAAAGTTGTTTTATTTTTGAATCGTTATCATTGTCTTTAGCATTTTTTTTGTCGTAAAATAGTTATGTTTTCATGGAATAAATTTGAATTCACTTCAACGGAATTGAAGTAGTCGTTCACTTCAATTCCTGAGTAAATAAAAAACTATCAGGAATTACAATGAAACACAGCATATTAAAACTCACATTATTAGCCACTGCCATTTCGAGTAGCATAGCTGTGCACGCACAGTCAGACGAAATCAGTAAGGTTGAACGCATACAAGTTACCGGTTCGCATATTAAAAGAACCGATATAGAAGGCCCTTCGCCTGTCACATCATTATCTGCCGAAGACATCACTAAAACAGGTGTGACTGACTTAATCGGTTTGTTTACTAAACTGCCAGCAGCTGGACAAGGTACTTTTTCTACTCAAGGTAACAGCAGTGATGGAACAGGTAACGGCGGTTCAAGCGTATCATTACGTGGTTTAGGCGCAGACTCTACGCTTATCCTAGTGAATGGTCGCCGCATATCTGTTTCCCCTTTCGCAAACGAAATTGATACCGCCTTTGTTGATATCAATAATATCCCGTTAGCGGCTATTAAACGGGTAGATATATTGAAAGACGGTGCATCAGCTACTTATGGTTCTGACGCAATTGCCGGGGTTATCAACATCATATTGAAAGACGATTATGATGGTTTAGAATTATCTACGAAAATCGGTGATACGGCTGATGGTGGCGGTAAAGAATCTAACACTAGCTTATTGTTCGGTAGCAGTTCAGAAAAATCCAATCATACGTTTGTATTGGATTACTTTGATCGTGAAGAAATACTTAACGGAGACAGATTTTTTACTAGTTCTGCCAATCAAACTGCTTTAAGACCCAATGACCCTTATGCAACAGATGGTAGAAGCTCGTCAGGTTATCCAGGTACTATCGCACTTGCCTCTAATAATTCTATTCGTGTACCCGATACCTTTGGCAATGATGTTTGTCCTGCAGAAGATATTAAGGGCACTTTGTGTCGTTATGATTATGCACCTATGAGCACCACGGTGCCTGCATCTGAACGTGTTAGCTTTATGTACATGGGAAATTTTGAAATTAACGATACTCTTAGAGCATTTATTGAGTTGAATGGACAAAATTCAAAAACTACCATTCGAGGGGCTGCTAGCCCAAGCTTTAATGAATTATTTATGTCTGCTGATAATGTAAATCATCCCTTTGCTGATGACCCTGCAAGCGAATTTTACCAACAAGATTTGACTATGCGTCGTCGTTTAGTTGAGATTGGTAACCGCGAAAAACGTGTTGATTCAGACTATTATCGTAGTGTATTAGGCCTACAAGGTGAAGTCTCTGGATGGGATTGGGAAACAGCCTACAGTTATATAAAGAGTGACTCGATTGAACGTGGTGTAAATGGTTTTCCAAATTCCCGCCGCACTCAAGAAGCAATTGATAGTGGTTTATGGAACCCCTTTGAGCCTTCTTCTAATAGTCAAGAATCCCTTGATTTTATAGAAACTCAAACTACTCGTTATGGTAAATCTACCAGCAAGTCTTTTGACGGTAAAATATCTGGTCCTATCATGGATATGTCAGCAGGCGAATTAATGTTGGCTGTTGGCGCTGAATATCGTGAAGAAACCATCAGTGATAACCCAGATGATCAGTTTCTTCGTGGTGACGT
>CAZMDX010000651.1:0-7389 GCA_964564805.1 uncultured Pseudoalteromonas sp.
TCTCTTTGGAAACCTCATTAAGTTTGGGTAGCGAAAAACCGCCATATATAATGGATAAAATAACCGCACCTACAGCACCAATAGCCGAAGATTCAGTCGGTGTTGCTACACCTGTAAAAATGGAACCAAGGACAGTCACAATAAGGATAATCGGTGGGAAAATATCTTTTGCAGCTTGGATCAACAACTCACGTTTACCCTCAGTTACGATCATAGGGGGACAAAATTCTGGCTTTACTTTTCCTAACACCAAAATGTAGATGGTATAAACAATAATCAGCAACATGCCAGGGATCACAGCCGCTCTAAACAGATCCCCTACTGGTACGCCCATTACATCACCCAAAATAATCAAAATGATGGAAGGTGGAATAATTTGACCCAGCGTACCGGCCGCGCAAATCACCCCAGCAGCAGTAGGTTGGTGATAGTTGTTTTTAAGCATAACTGGCAATGATATAACCCCCATTGCCACAACACTCGCTCCTACTACACCGGTAGATGCCGCTAATAGTGAACCCACTATAATGGTTGAAACAGCAACACCTCCCGCAATACTGCCAAACAACTTAGCGGACGATTCCAACAAACGTTCAGCCAAACCTGTTTTTTGCAGCACTATGCCCATGTACACAAACATCGGGATAGCCATCAGTGTGGTATTTTCCATGATGCTCATAATTCGATAAGGCATAAAAGCAAATAGATCAGGACCTAAAACAATCACCCCGACTAAAACAGACACTCCAGCGAAAGTAAAAGCCACCGAATAGCCCATAAATAGGCATAAAAAAGCAATAGCAAACAGCACAATACCGGTCATTGCTGTGCCTCCTTACGTTCAGGGAATCGCAGGTTTTCGATTTCCGTTAACACGATATATACAATGCTAAGGGTTAAAAACATTGAGGATATGGGGATAACTGAGCGGATAATCCAGCGATATGGAAGACCACCAGGGTCGGCACTGCCTTCACCCATTTCATAGGCTTGGTAGGTGTAGTCAATGCTGAAATAAAGTATGAGTAAAGTAATCGGTAACGCAAAAACAATAGATCCAAAAATGTTGACAAATGCCTGGGAGCGTATCGACATTTTATCGTAAAAGACATCTACTCTGACGTGGCCGTCCTCTTTAAATGTATAACCAATCCCGAACATAAACATAGCGCCAAACAAGTGCCATTCAAGCTCTTGCATACCAATGCTGACGTCATTGAAAAAGTAGCGCATGATCACGTCATAGAAAACGTTAAGCACCATCAACAGCATCAATAGACTGCATAGATGACCGACACTATTGATGATATTTCTAAGTATGTTTAAGACTAACTGCATTATGTTTCTCGATTTTCTGGCACAGCTATAGAAGCTTGTGCCAGATAAATGTGCGTGGTTAAGTATTATTGTGCGTCGAAGTTGTCGAGATAAGCTCGGTCAGAGAAGTTAGTCCAGGCTCTTATTTGCTCTTGATAATCCGTTATGGCAGTTAGAATTTTCTTAGTTTGTGGGTCTTTCTTAGCAAAATCATGAAGAAGCTCAGTATTTGCCGTTCGGATAGCAAGCATCACTTCTTTAGGGAAAGAACGAATTTTCACATTAGGGTATTCATCTTGCAGCTTCGCTAAATTCACACCACTTTCATGCATGGACTGAGCATACATGTCATATGCAGCAGCCTTCATCGCTATAGTTAAAATTTGTTGTAGGTCGGCGGGTAATGTATCGAATGCTTTTTGATTCACCATGAACTGTAATTCAGTTGCCGGCTCATGCCAGCCAGTATAATAATATGGAGCAATTTTATGAAATCCCATACGTAAGTCTAATGAAGGACCTACCCACTCAAGTGCATCGATAGTGTTGCGTTCTAGTGCAGTATATAATTCGCCAGAAGGAATATTGGTGGGTTTGGCACCAAGCTTTGCCAGTACTTCACCAGCAAACCCTGGGATACGCATTTTCAAACCTTTTAGGTCTTCAACACTATTAATTTCTTTACGAAACCAACCACCCATCTGATTCCCCGTATTACCACCTGGGAAAGACATAATTCCATATTTATCATAGGTTTCTTTCATCAACTCCATGCCGCCACCGTAGTAAAACCATGCATATTGTTCGGGTGCTGTCATACCAAAGGGCACGGTAGTAAAAAACATCGTATTGAAATCTTTGCCCTTCCAGTAATATGAAGCTGAATGTCCCATTTGATATTGACCGCTTTTAACAAAGTCAAAAATACCTAACGCCGCTTTATGTTTGTTAGATGAATCAATGCGGATAGTAAGTCGACCGTTAGACATTTCCTTAACCATTTTGGCCATGTTTTTAGTTGCATCACCGAAGATTGGAAAGTTTGCACCCCATGTTTCGGCTAATCGCCAAGTATACTTTTTGCCATCATCAGCGCTGGCCGCTCCTGATAGCCCAATACTCAATATTAGAATTACTTTTAATAAATATAGATTTTTCATCTTTGTTCCTCTTAACTTTAATGTCAGGCAACACAGGTTGCCGTTTTGTAAATATTAATGTTGCGAGAATGTTAAAGAGTTTTGCGCGCCAGACTATTCGTATAAACGCCCATTTTGACTAAGGGTTATTACTTAGGTGTAAATTAGTAGGTAGTTATACTTAGGTATAAACGGCGTGATCCTTTATGCAAAAAGCGGCATAATGTTAATGTGTTGTAACGTAAATCATTGGGCCTGCTGAATATGACTCTGTCTATCAGATTACTTTTTATAGCTGTTTTGCAAGTTGTCATTACGTCAATTATTACTTATTGGCTGGTTGCTGATGAATACATAGAACTCTCGGAGCAAAGCTTAGAAACCCTAGAAAATTTTATGATTGAACAAAAGCAACAAGAGTTAAAAAACTACACATCTCTAGCTATATCTGCTGTGGATCACCTCTACAGACCATCAGATCAAAACAACACTGTGGTTAAGTCACTGGCAGCAGATATCTTTGATCGCATGTTATACAGTGGCGATGATGGGTACTTTTTTGTCTACGATGGTAAAGGTGTCAGCATCGCTCACCCGAAAGAACCTTTTAGAATCGGTAAAAATTTTTGGGAATTAGAAAATGCAAAGGGTGAAAAGACGATCCAAATATTATTGGAAAATGCCAAAGCTGGCGGTGGATTTTATCGCTATCCTTGGTTGAAGCCTTCTTTACAAAAAAAGTCTGAAAAAATGGGTTACTCGGTTTACCTACCTAATTGGGATTGGATGGTAGGTACAGGCGTATATTTAGACGATGTAAATAGTCAGCTAAGTATTTTGCAAGACGAAATCGACCAACATATTAATAAAACCAAACAAATCATATTACTGGTTGCCATATCGTCCATCTTTATTATTTTTCTATTTGGTCTGATTGTTAATTTAAATCAAAAGAAAAAAACTGATATGAAAATTAGTGAGTTAGGCCAAAAAATAATTAATCTTCAAGAAGAAGAGCGGCGATATTTTTCACGAGAGCTGCATGATGGTATTGTACAAATATTGGTATCCATTAAGTATTCACTAGAAGCCACGTCAATATTTCTTAAAAAGGCTAAACAATCTAAACCCCCACCGCTAGGACACGCAGAAACAAATTTAGTCACCGCGATCCAAGAAATAAGAAGAATTTCTCATCACTTACATCCGCGGATATTAGACGAGCTTGGGTTATCAGCTGCTATGGATTCTCTCTCTAAAGAGTTTTCGCAGCGCACAGGTGTATCTGTGAATGTCACCAAACCCGCCGTCAGAAAACTATTGCCTGATCATATCAATACAACCTTATATCGTGTTGTACAAGAGTCTCTTAATAATATAGAAAAACACGCCAATGCCAGCAACGCCGCCATCCACTTAAGTATACAAAACAATTGGTTAACATTATTAGTTAAAGATGATGGTTCAGGTTTTGACACAAACCCTGAGGCAAATACATCGGGATTTGGTATTGGTTTGCGTAACTTAGCTGAACGAGTGGAGTATCATTCAGGAAAATTCGATATATCGTCGAGTGTAAAAGGCACAACAATACGGGCTGAAATACCCACTGCGAGTTTCGTCAATTACTTTAATCAATCTAATATAGAGTCTGCATGATGAATGGTAATGAATTAGAGATTAATAAAATCACTGTGATGTTGGTTGACGATCACCCTATGGTGCAAGGTGGTCTTAGGGCATGTCTTTCATTCTATGAAGACATTGAAGTAATAGGCTTTACAACCGAAGGAAAAGAAGCACTTGACAAAGCCCTTGAGCTTAAACCAGATGTCATCTTGATGGATATCAGCATGCCATATATGAACGGTATCGACGCCACAGAAATTATCACGGATCAGTTAGATGATACCAAAGTGCTTATTTTCAGCATGCATGATAGTGCAGAATTTGTTACCAGCTCAATCCAAGCAGGTGCGTCTGGTTATATTCTTAAAGACACAACCTCCGAAGAAGTTTATTACGCCATTAAAGCAGTCGCCAATGGCAAGACTCATTTCAGTAGTTCGATAGCAAAAGTGTTAATAGAAAATCCTGTTAGGTCTGGGAACGAGAAGTTAACCACCAGAGAGCAGGTTATTTTGTCATATATTGCCCAAGGTAATTCAAGTAAAGAAATTGCCCGAATTCTCAATATTAGTTTTAGAACGGTTGAAGCCCATAGGCGTAATATCAAAGCCAAACTCAACATTGACTCCCTGGCTGAATTAGTTCGTTATGCCGTTAATCACGGATTGGTAAAAAGTTAGAGTCTGTTTGTCTTTTGTGTTTAAATTTATATTCAGACTATCGCCAGAGTGTATATGAATTTGGTATTGCGATGAAGGTTACTTTTCCAACTCTGCAGACAATAAATTAATAGCGTATTGTTCTGCAGCATCTAGTTCACCATCAGCCATAGAGACTTCTCTAACTAATTTCATAGCTTGCTGTTTCATGTCATTATCAATCAATAACTTAGCCCTATGAGTTAGATAATCATCTACAGTGTTGGTTTTAATAGCGGCGTAACATTTGAGCAATGTTGTGGTGTAATATTCTTCTTTACTCACTATTGCAGACCATTCAATGGTGTTCAGCCAATTGTGCATAAATTCGGATTCTTGTTCAGTGATCACCCCATCAGCAACAATCAAAAACAACACTAAATCAAATAACGCCTCACGTTGTTGTTGATCTTGGCAATGCCCCATATCTATCGACTGTATAAACGAATCAAATTTCATCTGCCACTCCTTAAAAATAGAAAATTCAACCATGTTGAATACATATTTATCACAAGTTTTGTCTCAATTTGTGTAACGTAAATTGAGTATTAGTTTCAGTTGGTTTAGGCTAACGCAAATTTTTAATCTGCGTAACTATTAGTTGAATTCAATATGATACAAAACGATCCTAATCCACAATATTTAGCAGCAAATGATAGATATAAAGACATGCCCTATCATCGATGTGGTAAGAGTGGCCTTCGATTACCCGCATTATCGTTAGGATTATGGCAAAACTTTGGTGCTGTAGACTCACCTCAAAAGGCCCAAAGTATGCTGCACCGAGCATTTGATTTAGGCATTAACCATTTTGATTTAGCCAATAATTATGGCCCCCCTTTTGGCTCTGCCGAATCAACCTTTGGTCAGGTTATGACAAAAAGTTTTAAGCCTTATAGAGATGAAATGCTGATATCCAGCAAAGCAGGATACGACATGTGGGCCGGACCTTACGGAATTGGTGGTTCAAGAAAATATTTAATTGCTAGTTGTGATCAAAGTCTACAACGAACTGGATTGGATTATTTCGATGTGTTTTATTCACACTGCTATGATCCTGAGACACCGCTTGAAGAAACCATGCAAGCTTTAGACTATATTGTTCGTTCAGGTCGCGCTTTGTATGCGGGGATATCTAGCTATTCTCCGGTTCATACCAAACAAGCTATCCGAATATTAAAAGATTTAGGTACACCTTTACTCATTCACCAGCCTAGTTACAACATGTTTGATAGATGGATAGAAGACGGATTAACAGACGTTTTATTAGACGAAGGTGTTGGCTCGGTTGTATTCTCTCCATTGGCACAAGGCTTTTTAACCAATAAGTATCTCAAAGGTGTTCCTGAAGGTTCGCGCGCGTCACGGAGCGAACAAATTTATTTGAACGAAGCTAATATTAGTCAAGAAAAAGTGGCTAAAGTTATTCAACTCAACGATTTAGCGCTACAAAGAGGGCAGTCAATTGCACAAATGGCAGTCGCTTGGGTACTTAACAATCAAGCAGTCACAAGTGCCATTATTGGAGCCAGTCAAGTCAGTCAAATTGAGGAATGTGTGGCAGCTTTAGATAACCTAGAATTTTCTGAACAAGAACTCAAAAATATCGACAATATTTTAGGACAGTAAATTGACAAGACACTTAGCTTTCACTGCCCACAAAGCACACAGAATATTAGGACATCAAATTGACAATACACTTAACTTTTACTGCCCACAAAACTACACAGAATATTAGGATAGCAAATTGACAATACACTTAGCTATTATCAACCCCAAAAGCCCACAGAATATGGGAAGTATTCTTCGGGCTGCTGGTTGTTATCAAGCACAAAGTATTCGTTATACAGGCACACGTTATGCAAAAGCAAAAGCATTCAGTACTGATACTAAAAATGCTCATCTGAACATAGCTGTTTCTCATGTAAGCTCAGTCATTGACCCTATAAACGACAAACATCTGACTAAAGTAGCGATAGAACTGGTGGAAGGTGCGACACCACTACCACTTTTTAAGCACCCAGAAGAAGCCTTGTATATATTTGGACCAGAAGACGGATCAATCGAACAAAATGTCATAGACCAATGTGACTACGTTGTTTATATTCCCACTATTGGTTGTATGAACTTAGCGGCAACAGTTAATGTGTTACTTTATGACCGCTTGGCAAAAATGACAAAAATGCCTAGTGATGATCAAATAATTATAAATAGTCGCGATACAAACAACCGCACAAAATTAGGATAATAATTAGGATAATAAAATATTTAGTTTCAGAGTGAATAAATAGTGATCTTTTTTTTGTTTAAAAAACATTTCCTTTGTCTTCTGCCGCTAACCCTGTTTATATTAAAGATAAACTAATTCATACATATCGTATTTTAGTCACACTAGTAAAATAGAAGGAGTATCTATCATAGAATGTGGCAGTTCGGATCACAGATGGAGTGATATTAACCTTGTTACATCTCCCAGAAGGGACGAAGAACAATGATGAGAATGCTGACATTGTCTCGACTCCGACGCACTCGAATGGCCTGGTCGCTTAGAATTCTTGCAACTTCGGCCGGTTCGCCTCGGTGTGCTATCAGCTCTTGTCTTGCCA
>CAZMDX010000652.1:0-11808 GCA_964564805.1 uncultured Pseudoalteromonas sp.
GCTGTTTCCCTCTACTGTTACAAATGCCAATCTTCTTAGCCTTGTATTGGGTGCTCCTTGAAAGTGTTGAACTAAGGCATGCTGACTTTATCTTCTGGATCACTGATTTAAGTGCAAAAGACCCATTCTTCGTATTACCCGTGTTAACAGGTATCAGCATGTACTTATTACAAAAACTGCAACCTATGACCATGACAGATCCTATGCAACAAAAAATCATGCAGTTTATGCCTGTTGCTATGAGCCTGTTCTTCTTTATATTCCCAGCAGGTTTAGTACTTTATTGGTTAATAAGTAACGTAATAACCTTGATACAAGCTAAAATAATTTACGCATCAATGGAAAAGCGCGGTTTAAAGACCAAATAAATGTAAAAAATCGAAAGCCCGTTCTATTGGTCAAATAACCTATAGAACGGGCTTTTTTTTGCGTACAATAACTTTCACTCAATAATAAAGCTTGGAAACCCAGATGCCATCATTAGATATTGTTTCAGAAATTGATTTAGCCGAACTACTGAATGCTGTCGATAACGCAAATAGAGAAATAAGCACACGATTTGATTTTAGAGGTGTAGAAGCTAATTTTGAGTTGAAAGAAGGAATAGTCACTATGACGGCTGACAACGATTTTCAACTCAAACAAATGCTTGATATCCTGCGTGGTACTTGCGTAAAACGTAGTGTGGATACTGCCGCATTTGAAGAGAAAGATGTACAACACATAGGTAAAATTTACAAACAAGCTATCGCCTTTAAACAAGGTATAGAACAACCTGTAGCTAAAAAAATAATTAAACTTATCAAGGATGCAAAACTGAAAGTCCAAGCACAAATACAAGGAGAACAAGTACGAGTTACAGGTAAAAAACGTGATGATCTACAACAAGTTATGGCGTTAGCTAAAGATGCAGATTTAGAACAACCATTGCAATTTACAAACTTCAGAGATTAATTAAACATGACTGTTACAGGGTTATTAACACAACAAGATACTATTGTTGCTCAGGCGACTGCGCCAGGTAGGGGTGGTGTGGGCATAATCCGAATTTCTGGTAGCTTAGCAAGTGCCACCGCGCAAGCAATATTAGGTAAACTACCTGAAACACGTAAAGCAGAGTACCTAGCGTTTTCTGACACAAAAGATAATGTTATTGACCAAGGAATAGCGATATTCTTCAAAGCACCAAACTCATTTACTGGCGAAGATGTGCTCGAACTCCAGGGACATGGAGGACAAATTGTATTAGACATGTTGTTAAATGCAATATTAAAAATACCAACGTTACGTATTGCAAGGCCTGGTGAATTTAGCGAGCGAGCATTCTTAAACGATAAGTTGGATTTGGCACAAGCTGAAGCCATAGCAGACTTAATTGATGCTAGCTCTGAACAAGCCGCTAAAGGAGCTTTACGATCATTACAAGGTGCCTTCTCACAACATATTCATACTTTGGTTGAACAAGTCATTTACTTACGGATGTACGTTGAAGCTGCCATTGATTTTCCTGATGAAGAAATCGATTTTTTAAGCGATGGTAAAATCCAAAAAGATTTAAAAAATATTATTCAATCATTTGAAACGCTGCGACAACAAACCAAGCAAGGTGCATTACTTAGAGAAGGAATGCGAGTGGTTATTGCAGGTAAACCTAATGCAGGTAAATCTAGTTTACTCAATGCATTAGCAGGAAGAGATGCAGCTATTGTTACGGATATTGCTGGCACAACTCGTGACGTGCTCAAAGAGCATATACACATCGATGGCATGCCATTGCACATAATCGACACTGCAGGGTTACGAGATAGTCCAGACAGAGTAGAAAAAATAGGTATTGAACGTGCCTGGCAAGAAATACATCAAGCAGATCGTGTGTTGTTTATGTTGGACAGCACTGAATCTGCAGAAACTCACCCTGAAAAGATATGGCCAGAGTTTTATCATCAACTATCTAAAAATGTTGGATTAACAGTAATTCGTAATAAAATAGACCTAACAAATGAGTCTGTCGGTTTTGATAATAGCGGGGATTACCCGGTTATTTCTTTATCTGCTAGTAATGAACAGGGACTATCTTCTTTAACAGAACACCTAAAAGAATGTATGGGTTTTAATGTTAGCTCGGAAGGCCAATTTATTGCACGCAGACGTCACCTAGATGCAATAGAAAAAGCAGCCGAGCATCTAAATTTAGGTAAGTATCAACTAGAAGAAAATCTTGCTGGTGAGCTGCTTGCTGAGGAGTTACGCTTAACACAGCAACACCTCAATGAAATAACTGGAGAATTCAGTTCTGATGACTTACTCACTAAAATATTCTCTTCTTTTTGCATAGGGAAGTAAATTTAAAGATAGCCCTTTCTAATCTCCTATTGAGTGCCCTATCATCGGTTTATAATCTTAAAGTTTTCGTGCAAATATTTGTTTATTAATTTGCAACAAAGAGCGACATCAACAACAGGTCAAATACTTAAATATATAACAATGATAGTGGCTTTATTAGTAGACCTAGGACGTCTAAAAGTATTCAAAAGTTAAAAGGAATATGACTCATATTTACGCAACAAAAAATTATTATAGATATAATTAAATTGATAAAATAATTATAATAATCAAGGGGTTAGAAAATAGTGATCATAGTGCATAGATAAAATGATGATATTAACTAGCACGCAGAGATTGAATTAGGCGTGGCGATCTCTTAGTCACAATGTACAATGCTAAAATCAATTAACTACACAGTAAATAAATGGCTAAGTTTGAAATCATAGTAGGCAGTGTATTAGGTGCAAGTGAATATGTTGCAGATGCATTACAAGAAGTGTTACTAAGTCGTACACATAACGCAGACATACATTTAACCCCCAAATTAATAGACCTAGATCGGGATGCTATTTGGATTATTTGTACTTCTACACATGGCGCCGGTGACTTGCCAGACAATATCCAACCTTTTGCTGAACAAATACAAAACCTAGATTTACCAGATCACTCCTTTCTCGTTGTTGGTTTAGGTGACAGTAGTTATGACACCTACTGTCATGGTTCAATACAGATAGAAAATATTATGCTCAGTACAGGTGCTAGACTGTTGACCCCTGCCCTTCACATCGATGTACTTAATCACCCTATTCCTGAAGATGTTGCAGTAAAATGGCTTAAAATTTGGCTTAAAAATAATGAACAACTTGCATAATCATCAAACAAGTAACTATGCAATTAAATAAAGCAGAACAGACAGCCCTTTTTCAGTCTTTGAGTAATGATGCTCGGATCTTGTATATACTTGGAATAAAACCAACTGCTGATCAGTCCACAGGGGTGACTTCACCGTTAAACTACAAATCATTATTATCCATATTGAACACCAAAGAAGAAAAATTTACTTTAGGCCGGCAAGTTAACAGTTTAGTAAAAGAATTACTGGGTGTGGGTTTGGTATGTTTTCAAAGCGATGTAGAATTAAACCATAGCTTTAATGGTAAAATACTTGTTCTATCATTGACTACAATGAAAGTAGATGAATATTCTAAGTTACATTTAAATTGGCATACTATGCATCTTGGCTGGCTACCTGATGAAAAATTAATATGTGACCTTGCCAAACTTGTAGGAATTATTGATTATGAGTACACAACTAACGAGTTAGGCGACTTTATTGCTTATTGGTTAGGTAGGCCAGAATCACAATTTAGTGAATATCAGTGGACACAAAAGTTTGTTTTTAACCTTAAAAAAATACGCTTAGCCCATGGTTTTAAGAATGTCCAAAAAGTGGGCCAGCAAATAGTACAAAGTAAAGCAGGAATACAAGCTGATGATAACGCGAAAAACTTAGTAGCTAAATATAGTAAAACTAATACCTAGTAAACTGCTCTATTGAAGTTAAAGCACAGTAACATTACATATTTATCAATTGGGATAATAGAAATCGTGGACAGTATTAAAGATAAAATTCAAAGATTAGGTAAAGCGCTAGGACGACAATATGTTCCTGATAAATATACCAAATATGCTGACTTAAGGTCCGAGTATGAAGCCTTGGCAAATCGCGATATAAAACAACTGCAACGTGAAGGGAAAAAGCAACGTATCCAAGAGATTCAAGGCCGTTCTGAACTGAATCCAAAATGGACCTTCGCCAACCTAATTGAAGACAGCAATGATGTAATCGAAGCAGTCAGTATTGCAAAATCTTTTATCGCTGCTCATGAGGATGTTAACTGGCGAAGAAGCGGTGCACATATGATGATTTTTTATGGCGATTATGGTCGAGGAAAGTCCCATACAGCTGGTGCTATAGCTCATGAACTGATTGAAAAATTCGAAATTTCAGTATTATATAGACAGCTATCTACAATATTAGAAATGCGATTTTTTTCTTATGATTACAATGCTCAAGACAATGTTGGCCAGAGATTTCGTGAAATAAACCAAGAATTACTTGATGTAGACTTACTGATACTTGATGAAGTTTGTGTAAATGAAAGTGTTTTGAAAAAAAATGCACAAAGTTGGTTAGGCAATGTATTAAGACAAAGGTTAGCTAATAATAAAAATTGTATTATGATTACTAATCATAATCTTGCTGAATTTGAGAATGCCTTAGGTCGATATTGTTTTGAGTCCATTAAAGAATACGATACATACAAAGTAAAATTTTCAGGTCCTAGCAGACGTAAGGAAATTATTCCTACCCAACCAGAGCCACAACAACAACCTCAAAACACTTCAGGCTATCGTCCGAATCAAGTTAAATAGTTTGGAATGTTTAAGGGTAATATTGTTATTTACCTTTTGCTGATTAGTGATGTCCAGATGCACTTTAATTAAGCTATATTATTGAGTTATCCTTCCCCAAAAAAGAGTAATAAATTTTAAATTACTCCATTATCTATTTTACTATTAAGAATAATTTGACCTTTTTTTTCTTTATTAAAGTTTACTTATTAGGCTTAAATTTAAGATAATAAATTTGATTTTATTTCATAATTATCAAATTTAGAACTAAACCTGAGTTGAAATTAAATTGCAAAGTTATAGAGTTCATTTGTTAGATGTATATATTTTGAGCTGATTAATACAAAATATTCAATGTTCTCCAGAATATTTACACTATTTTGAATAGTGTAAATATCGTGAGTATTCAAATACGACCATAAATAAAAAATTACAGTTTAAAAATCCAACAAAAAGTGTTCATAATTTCATTACGTATGGTCTAAATACTGACTTTTAAAGAACGTTCAAAGGTCAATAAAGTACTCAAAACCAGATAAATAAATGTTAGATCTTCAAGTTTTAAATCATAATTTTATCGTGAAAATATCACAAACAGACAAATTTAATTGTCCTGACCTCATTTAAAATGCCAAAACTTACTTACATTATTGTCTAACTGAGATGAATATTCGTAAAAATGCCAATAATCACAATAAAATTTATATTACTGATCACAATGATCAATATATTTTGGCAATTTTTTACTCATTTTTAAAACATTTAAAGACTTATACTAATTAAAGTTTGCTGTTTGGGGTGAACAGATTTGCGATCAACGGAATAAAATCATGAATTGTGGATAACATGAAACACCTTGATCTTTTCTTTATAAATCATGATCTAACTCTTTACTCAACCATATCTGATCACAAGTTACTCACAGTTAGATCAAAAGATGTTAGAGGCTGTGGATAATTTTATGTATAACCAGTGTAAAAGCCCTTTATATTCTTTGAATAAAAATACCTCGTAAACACCCTGTGGATAAAAGGCATACTTACACCCAACTTATACATCTTTGATCAACGATTACACACACACTTCACTTGCTTGTAACTTATTGATCTATATTAAAAATAACGACTTACCAACAGAAATATCGTTGCTTAATAATAGTAATAATAAACTAAGATCTAAAAGATCTTATAAATACTAAGGGATCAAGAAACACTAATTGAATAGTTTTTAACCATTTTACTTACGCAAAAATCTATATAGAATATGCCTCCCATTTTATGTGGGTGACATTGATCACATTGATCATTTAGCTTTAGAGGAAAATCATGTTTTATCAACAACATTTCGACGTCATCGTTGTCGGTGGTGGCCACGCTGGAACAGAAGCTGCACTAGCATCTGCTCGCATGGGTTCAAGTACTCTTTTGCTAACCCACAACATTGAAACTCTTGGACAAATGTCTTGTAATCCAGCAATTGGTGGAATTGGAAAAGGTCATCTAGTCAAAGAAATAGACGCATTAGGCGGAGCTATGGCAATGGCAACTGATAAAGCTGGGATTCAATTTAGAACTCTAAATTCAAGTAAAGGTCCAGCAGTTCGGGCAACACGTGCTCAAGCAGATAGAACGCTATACCGAATTGAAATTCGTAAAATCGTTGAAAACCAAGAAAACCTTACGCTATTTCAACAATCTTGTGATGATCTGATCGTGGAGCAAGATCGTGTTGTTGGTGTTGTGACCCAAATGGGCCTAAAATTTCATGCTAAAACGGTTGTGATCACTGTGGGCACGTTTTTAGGTGGAACCATACATATTGGTATGGAAAACCACAAAGGTGGCCGTGCTGGCGATCCTCCTTCGATCGCATTAGCCGACAGGCTTAGAGCATTACCTTTTCGAGTTGATCGTTTAAAAACAGGAACACCAGCAAGATTAGACGCCAGAACTCTAAATTTTGATGCTATGCAAAAACAGCATGGAGATATGCCTGTACCAGTATTTTCATATATGGGGAAAGCTAGCGATCATCCTCAGCAAATACCTTGTTACATCACACATACGAATGAAAGAACCCATGATATTATTCGTGGTGGACTAGATAGATCACCTATGTACACGGGTGTAATAGAAGGTATTGGACCAAGATATTGTCCTTCAATCGAAGATAAAATTCATCGTTTTGCGGATAAAAATTCACATCAGATATTTGTTGAACCAGAGGGATTGAACAGTATAGAAGTTTACCCTAATGGGATTTCTACAAGTCTACCATTTGATATTCAAATGGATTTTGTACGCTCAATCATCGGCTTTGAAAACGCACATATCGTTCGTCCAGGCTATGCAATAGAATATGATTTTTTCGATCCTCGCGATCTTAAACAAACTTTAGAAACAAAATTTATCAATGGTTTATTTTTTGCAGGCCAAATTAATGGCACCACAGGTTATGAGGAAGCAGGTGCACAAGGTTTGATTGCAGGCGTAAATGCAGCTTTACAGGTTCAGCAAAAAGAAGAATTTATATTGCGTCGTGATGAAGCCTATATGGGAGTACTGATCGATGATCTATCTACTATGGGCACTAAGGAACCTTACCGCATGTTTACCAGTCGTGCTGAATACCGTCTGCTGTTACGTGAAGACAACGCTGATATTCGATTAACGGCAAAAGGTTATGATATTGGCTTAGTAGATGAGAATAGATGGAAAGCATTTAATCAAAAATTAGAAGCTATTGAATTGGAAAGACAAAGACTTAAGTCAACGTGGGTATATCCATCACATGGGTCAACTGAAGCATTAAACGAATTATTGAAAAACCCAGTAACCAAAGAAAATACGTTAGAAGATATAATCAGACGACCAGAAATGACGTATAAAATATTAATGCAGATAGAAAATTTTGGACCAGAGATTGACAATAAACAGGCTGCTGAGCAAGTTGAAATTCAAATTAAGTATGCGGGTTACATAGAACGTCAAAAAGATGAAATAGCCAAAACATTACGAAATGAAAACACATTGATCCCTATGAACTTTGATTTTAGTCAAATTTCAGGTTTGAGTAACGAAGTCGTCGCAAAATTATCAGATTCTCGTCCAGAAACGATTGGAAAAGCAGGAAGAATATCAGGCATAACTCCTGCAGCAGTATCACTTTTGTTGGTGTATTTAAAGAAACACGGTTTGTTAGTAGGAAGTAGTACTAATCAAACTAAAATTACAGCCTGATGAGTGACAAACACATTTTAGCAAGCGAACTGTTGGCCATACTTGAAAATAGTCTGAAAGATAGTGATGTGGTTGTTACTCAAATTCAGCAACAACAATTGATTAATTATGTGTTGTTGATGCACAAATGGAACAAGACTTATAATTTAACATCTGTGCGAGATCCACGGCAGATGGTTATTAAACACATTGTTGACTCAGTCGTTGTCGCACCCTTCTTAGATAAAGGGTGTTATATTGATGTAGGAACTGGTCCTGGGTTACCAGGTATACCGCTTGCAATTATGTGTCCAGATAAAAATTTTGTATTACTCGATAGTTTAGGTAAGCGTGTTCGGTTTATGAAACAAGTTGCCTATGAACTAAAAATAAATAATATCCAGCCAGTACAGTCAAGAGTAGAGGATTTTGTTCCTGATGTAGAAATTGATGGAGTTTTAAGCAGAGCTTTTGCTTCATTAAAAGATATGTTGCACTGGTGCCAACATCTGGTAGATTCTCATGGTGTTTTTCTTGCATTAAAAGGTCAACTTCCCACCAATGAACTCAAAGAGTTACCTGTGGGATTTGTTCTACAAGAAACAACTAAACTAAACGTGCCGGGCCTTGATGGCGAACGTCATATTGTCAAAATTAAAAGACAATCAGTTAACTAGAAGCTATTCCTTCGACATTTATAAAATAAATGTCTTTTCTATCCAAGCTTTCTAAATATAAAGTGGACAAATATTTTGGGCAAAATCATTGCAATTGCTAATCAAAAAGGTGGGGTAGGCAAAACCACAACTGCTGTCAATGTAGCGGCATCAATGGCGGCCACAAAACGTAAAGTTTTATTAATTGATCTCGACCCCCAAGGTAATGCAACTATGGGCAGCGGTGTGGATAAATATAACGTTGAAAATACTTGTTATGAATTGTTGATTGAAGAAAAACCTATTGAAGAGGTATTAATTAAAGAAACTTCAGGTAAATATCATCTCATTGCAGGTAATAGTGATATTACTGCAGCAGAAATTAAATTAATGGAAGTGTTCGCTCGTGAATTGCGGCTTCGTAATGCATTAGTACCTGTCAAAAACTATTACGATTATATTTTTATTGATTGCCCGCCTTCGTTAAATCAGCTCACAGTGAATGCCATGGCTGCTGCGGATTCTGTTTTAGTACCTATGCAATGTGAATATTATGCCCTCGAGGGACTCACCGCGTTGATGGATACTATTAAAAAACTAGCATCCGTGGTCAACCCACATTTAAAAATTGAAGGTGTTTTACGGACAATGTACGATCCTAGAAATAGGCTTGCTAATGATGTATCAGCTCAACTAAAACGACATTTCGGTGATCAGGTTTACAGGACTGTAATTCCTAGGAATGTACGACTAGCAGAAGCGCCTAGTTTTGGCTCGCCAGCCATGTATTATGATAAATCGTCTACAGGTGCAAAAGCCTACTTAGCCCTAGCAGGTGAAATATTAAGACGCGAAAAAGCGAATAAAACAACTAATTAAAATTAGTGTTAATAATAAAATGAACAACACAGAGGGCAACATGTCTGCGAAAAAAAGAGGTTTAGGGAGAGGTCTGGACGCGCTATTAGCAACCAGCCAAGCTGGCAAGAGCGGCGATTCAGAGTTACCTGAAAACCAGGGAGAATTACAAAGAATACCTTTGGAGTTTTTACAGCCTGGTAAATATCAACCGCGCAAAGACATGTCATCTGAAGCCCTCGAAGATTTAGCTTCTTCTATTCGTTCACAAGGGATTATACAACCTATTGTGGTGCGTCAAATTTCTGAAAATAGATATGAAATTATTGCAGGTGAAAGACGTTGGCGCGCAGCCCAAATAGCACAGTTAGAGGTTATTCCTTGCCTAATAAAAGATGTACCAGATGAATCGGCAGTAGCCATTGCTTTGATTGAAAATATTCAACGTGAAGACCTTAACGCAATGGAAGAAGCTCAAGCACTCGATCGCTTGATGGTCGAGTTTGAACTCACTCATCAAGAAGTAGCAACTGCGGTTGGTAAACCAAGAACAACAGTTACTAATTTGTTACGTTTAAATAATTTAAATGATGATGTTAAATTATTGCTAGAACATGGCGATATTGAAATGGGACATGCAAGAGCTTTACTTGCCTTGCAAGGTGATGCCCAAAATCAAGCTGCACAGATTGTTTCGGGTAAAGGAATGACTGTACGAGATACAGAAAACCTAGTACGACGTCTGTTAGAACCTGCAACGGAAAAAGTGCCGATTAAGAAAGATCCTGATGTGCAGCGATTACAAACACAATTATCTGAAAACCTTGGAGCACCGGTAAATATTGCTCACAATGCTAAAGGAAAAGGTAGAGTAGTGATTAACTTTTCTAGCCTTGACCAATTGGACGGTATTCTAGGGCATATCAAGTAGATTAAAGTCTAATAACAAAGCAAAATGTTGAGCATCACAACTAGCTATTTTGCAACCTAAATAATATGTGTTTAATTAAGACCAGAAAAGTCATGCTTTGGTCAATTCAAATCAAATTATCCCTACAAAAACAAAGGCTTTGTGGGAATGTTCATATTCGTTCTTTTATGCACCAAACTAGACATTAGTGTTGTAAATTGGCACAAGTAAAGTATACTTTTGGCGCTTTTTGTTGGGGTTTAAATACAACAGGAAATAAATTGAAAACCAGTATGACCCAAGAAGGGCGGGATTTGGCTAGAAAAATACTCTTTTTTCAAAGCATAATTATCGTCACTTCCACCTTGTTTTTTACTTTATATTTAGGTAAATATTCAGGAATATCAGCACTTTATGGTGGCATGATATGCTTAGTTTCTGGTGTGGTATTTGCTTTGTTGGCTTTTAGATATGCCGGTGCTAGCCAAAATGAGCTGGTAGTGCGAAGTTTTAACAAAGGAAGCAAACTAAAATTTATTTTTACGATAGTACTATTTGTTGTGGTCTATAGGTGGCCAAATTTACAACCTTTACCGCTAATGATTAGCTACTTCGTAACCTTAATGGCGCAATGGCCCATTATTATTATTTTAAGTCGTGTTGAACGTTAGCTCATACAACAACACGACTAATTACATGTTTTTAACTTTAATATTGCGGATGGAAAAATGGCAGATACAGGCGGCGAACAAAGCGTCAGTGCTTATATTCAGCATCACTTAACTAATGCTTCTGTAGGTGAAGGTTTTTGGACTCTTCATGTGGACACGTTAGCTTGGTCGATAGTGTTGGGTTTAGTATTTATTCTAAGTTTTCGCTCAGCAGCTAAAAAAGCAACAGCGGGAGTGCCAGGTAAATGGCAGGCCTGCGTTGAAATAGTTGTTGAGTTTGTAGATAGTACAGTCAAAAGTAATTATCACGGGACAAGTCCTTTGATAGCACCCTTGGCATTAACTATTTTTGTTTGGGTATTGTTAATGAACTTGATGGATTTAATTCCTATCGATCTCATTCCTTACATCGCTCAAAATATAGGCATTCTAATGGGGGTAAATCCTCATGATGTTTATATCAAGTCTGTTCCTACTACAGATACCAGTATGACTTTTGCATTGTCTATTGGGGTGTTTGTCTTAATGATATATTACTCAATAAAGATCAAAGGTGTAGGCGGCTTTTTGAAAGAGTTGTACGCACAACCATTCAATACACCTTGGCTATATCCGTTTAACTTTATTCTTGAAGTTGTAGGACTTGTTGCTAAGCCATTGTCATTAGCTTTGCGTTTATTCGGAAATTTGTACGCTGGTGAACTTATATTTATTTTGATTGCAGGCACTATGGGATTATGGCAACTTCCAGTTCA
>CAZMDX010000653.1:0-4348 GCA_964564805.1 uncultured Pseudoalteromonas sp.
ATTTTATTTTATTTTATTTAGAGCACTGGCATTAACAAATTTATATTAATGCCAGTGATCTATGTATTTATTTGTAAAGTCATTTTATAGTTCAATAGCAATAACGTAATTAACTTTTAAACTTTCATAGAGGCCCATAATAATTAGTCGAAAGATTTAGTTATTATTAAACCCATCTATAACAATGTATGGATGATTTCAAGAAGCGTCGTACAATAACTCTTATTACCCTTTTGATAGAAATAGTCAGATGACCATGGATTTATTTAGAGGAACATCAAATTTTGATAAAGTATATTGTGATATAATATGCTTAATCTTTTTATTAGCCTTTAACATTTTTCCGGTGCAGATAAATTCATGACTGAACCCAGTGACTGCCTTCAAACACTCACCCCTATGCTTATTAATTTTTCTGGGAAGATACTTCATCCTATTGATCCTGTGCCATGGGCGCTGGATATGTTCGCTGCTTACCTAAGTGAAGCAGATATGCAGTTCAGGGAAATAACTGCTGAAGTCAATGAGTCGACACTTTTATACTTTGACCAAAAAGATCCTGCAAGTTTTGAACAATTTAAACATCGAATTGACAGTGCTCAGCCAGTGCATGGCAGTCTTCCTTTAATTGATTTTTGTGCAGGTGATGGAACAGTGCGTAACAATGCCGACTGGGCTTGGCAAATATACAATACAATTTTTGAGCAAAAAATGGCGAAATGTCATCCTATGGGTAATTACCTCAGGTCAACAATGTGGATGAGCTGCGGTGAACATCGTTATGATGTTCATTGTGACCTTTTTGATGGCTTTTTGTTTCACATGTCTGGTTGTAAGCTTGTCCGAGTGTGGCCTGTTTTGAAAGAATATTCTGACATGGTGATTTTTAACCATAGTGATTTTGATGGAAGAATGGCATCTGAGGCCATTGAGTTCAATTTAAAACCAGGACAAATTTTGTTTATACCTTCTGGTGCAATGCATGAAGTGATATCCATTGGTGATGAACCCTCTGTTTCTGTTAGTTTTCATATGGGATCACCATTCCCAATGCCGACGCTGTGTATTCAGCTTAATAAAATGTTGCAAGGCGGCAAAGTTTCGTTACTGCCAAATATGAATTCAATCAGTAAATTTAATATGTACTTTTTTGAACCTACTCGTTTCATTAATACTAACAACGAATTGCATGACGGAATGCCAGAAGAACTTTATAAGGCACTGATCGCAGTGTTACAATCTGATAATATAGCGTCTAATACAATGCGTGAACTCATGTCATCTTGGTGGCAAATCGCAATGACTCAACCGCTATACCAAGGACCATATCCTGAACGTGTGTCTGGATATGAAGAATAGGTAAGATGGGTCAGATTAGAACAAAAATTAAGATTTTTTTGCAGTAGATTAGTGTGTCATTAGAGCAAATCGAATAGTATGTTCGGCCGGCTCTAGTAAATGACAAAGGTAATTATTTCAAGATACATCATAAATGTAATTGCCCGAAATCCGAAGATGACCCGGCTCGGTTTTACCGAGCGTTTATCATCAATATTTTGATTAACTCGTTGATACTTATTCAATGTTAATTTTATTCACGTTAACAATTTTATACGGGATCAGAGCAATCAATACATGTTGAGCATTTGGCACAGTTTGTACAAAAGAATTTTGTTAATATAATGTTCCATGTATAATGTCTCACCGATTCAATTAGAAAATATCCAAAAATGAATCCAATATTAACGTGGATGTTATGTTAATTTTACTTACTAGTCAGCAGCACAACTTTTCTCCCCCGTTTGCGTATCAGTCTGCTGTTATCCAAGAATTGAATAAACACCTATGATAATTGACCCAAGCAAGCCGCAAACACTTAATTATCCAGAGTTATAAAGCGAAACCATGACAAGAAAAATTTTATCTTTAAAAGACACCAGAAGTAAAGAACCCAAACAAGTTGAAAAAGCTATCAGGGATGCATCCAAAGATGATCCTCAAAAGCGTTTTTTAAATGGCGTAGCCATCAATCCCAATCAATGTATTCGCCTAGAATTAGGTTCCACAGAACTTACTGCACGAGCGATGGACTTAATCACACCAATCGGCATGGGCCAACGGGGGCTGATTGTCGCTCCTCCAGGCTGTGGTAAAACAACTATTTTAAAACATATTTGCCAAGCAGTAGGAAAAGCTTATCCCGATATAAAGCTGTATGCATTGCTTATTGATGAACGTCCGGAAGAAGTGACTGATTTTAAGCGAAGCGTACCAGCTGAAGTTCATGCCTCATCCACAGATGCAAGTTACGAACAACATGTTCGTGTGGCCAATGAGCTTTTAAAAACTGCACGAAAAGAAGCAGGCCTTGGACATGATGTCATGATTGTCATTGACTCTCTAACAAGACTATCGCGTGTCCACAATGCGGGACGAAAAAGCAGCGGTCGAACAATGTCGGGTGGTCTTGACTCAAGAGCCTTGGAAATACCACGTAAACTTTTTGGCTCCGCCAGAAAAATAGAAAATGGTGGGTCGCTCACCATTTTAGCTACCATACTCGTCGATACAGGCAGCCAAATGGACCAAGTGATATTTGAGGAATTCAAAGGCACTGGTAATATGGAAATTGTTTTATCTAGAGAGATCGCCAATCAGCGAGTTTTTCCTGCACTTGATGTTGCTAAAAGTAGTACGCGCCGTGAGGAAATTCTTATAGATGCTAAAGATCTTGAAAGAGTTAGAATTTTACGAAGAGCACTTTCCCATCTAAAACCTTTAGAAGGCGCGAGGAAATTGGCTGAGTTACTTGAGAAATATCCAACAAATGCAGAGTTACTAGAACGATTTTTGCCAAAAGTCTAAAATACTATCAAATCTATATCGACACAGTACTTGCCGAGACAACCATTTTAATGATACTAAAAACTTTACATTTTCGTCGAACATCATCGTCAGTCTCAGTGAAAATATTATGAATTCAATTTAGCAATGACTGTTATTTATAAAGTTCGAGTCGATACCCAGCTCTTTTCTGAAAATACTAATTTCTACGCCAAACGCAGTACAACTCAATGTTGCGTTTTAATTCTCTTAAATCGGATAATTGACCTTCTTCAACTGTTTTATCAAGTTGATATTTGGCACCTGCACACTTTTCACCAAACGCATAATTATTATCGTTTTTTTTAAGCTCGGACGGATCTGTAGCCACCACTCTTGGCTGCGTGCAAGCACTTAATCCCAACACTAATATACTGTTTAATAAAATGCTGTTTAATAAAAAAACTCTACGCATAAACATCCTTAATCATAAAAATAAAATATCAGACTCAATCTAACTTTTAACAAGTTGTATAGACACTTTATAAAAATACTCTATCGTAACACAATCGAATATTGAGGGTCATTTGAGCACAATTTCATTGGCTGGCTTATTACTATTTTAGTTCAATACAGTCTTACTATTTGGCTCGAAGGGCACAGGTTTCCGACCTGTTAGGCTAAGTTTTACTTATAAAAGTGATATAAATTTTGATGAGCGGAATTAAAGCGCTAGACGCTTTGTCAATTACCTGACACATTACATTAACATTTATAAAGTTATTGAAACGCTAAATTGTTCATTAAATTTCAACTACTTAATAATTTAACGTTATCTTTAATGCTCATTAAACGAAAAGGAACACAGAATGAATTTACCTTGGTTAGCTCACTACGGATCTTTGGGTATTATCATCCCAGAATTTGAAGATAGACCTTTTGGTAGCTACATTGAGGAACATTCTCGCATTCAACCTGAAGCGATAGCTATGTGGTACATAACACGCGGAATTAGTTATTTTGAATATAATCAACAAGCCAATCGATTAGCTAACGCTCTGACAGCGTTGGGCGTTAAGAAAGGCGATGTGATTGGCATTCACCTACCGAATATTCCTCAATATCCCATTACACTAGCCGCAATCAGTAAAATAGGCGCAATCGGCTCGGGTATTTCGCCACTCTTAGCCCCACCAGAAGTTGCATATCAAATACAAGATGCAGGCATCAAAGTCATTATCACACTAAGCGAACTTGCATTAGTTCTAGCTGCAATGCCTGCAACACCAGATTGCTTAGAATATGCAATTGTGACAGGGTCAGCTGACCTTCTAACAGCAATTGATTTAACTTTTCCGGTTATTAAAAATTGTGAAGTATTACCTTATTTAGGTCTCACTCAATCGGTATCTGATGTTTATATGCAAACTGATGTGCATTGGAACGATACCTTCATGATCCAATACACTGGTGGCACCACAGGCAAACCCAAAGGCGCAATGTTATCGCATCGCAATATTATGCA
>CAZMDX010000654.1:0-2939 GCA_964564805.1 uncultured Pseudoalteromonas sp.
ATGCCTGACAAGATAGTTAACGCCAGTTTTGGACCAACACCACTGGCTTTTATTAGCTCACGGAATACAGCACGCTCTTGTTTATTGGCAAAACCAAATAACAGTTGTGCGTCTTCACGCACCACAAAATGAATACATAAATTCGCTTCTTGACCGATTTCGGGTAATTGATAAAAACTGGTCATAGGCACTTGCACCTCATAACCCACTCCACCCGCTTCTATCAATATTTCTGGTGGCTGTTTTTCAATTAATATGCCACGAATATTACCTATCATTGTGTTTCCTTGTATTATAAAAAGATATCTAGTGAATGCTAAAAGTTACGGTATTATTTTTATCAAAAATAGGATGTGTATAATCTTTTTGACTTAAAAGAATCAATCGTATGACACTATTTTGTAAACAATGCTACCAGACTTCCAATCATAAAAACCATCTCACCTGATGTATTTAATGGGGAGTGAGCCATAGATCCAAGGTATTTACCGGTCAGTTTTTTGGCAATTATTGTTATTGATAATCGCCAAGAACATAATAATAAGCTTCCCAGTTAACTAAGTGCTCCTGAACTTCGCAACGCAGTAATGGCGGCATCGCTAAAACCCCAATCAGACAAAATAGCCTCAGTATCTGCGCCTTCTTTGTGTGGCGCCGACGGAGTATTACACTCAGTGCGACTAAAACGTGGTGCTGGGGCCGGCTGTCGCAAGCCGTTAATTTCAACAAAATTATTCCGCGCTTTGTTATGAGGGTGTTTGTAGGCTTCGGTGAAATCAAGTACAGGCGCAAAACATGCGTCGCTGCCCTCTAATAAATAACACCACTGGTCGCGAGTTTTAGATTTAAACAAGGTGGTTAAGGCATTTTTAAGTTCGGCCCAGCGCAAAGGATCCATATGCGCTGCAAGCATATCTGGATCTAAGCCCGCCTTGTCCACCAAAATAGCAAAAAACTGCGGTTCAATAGCCCCTAAAGAAATAAATTTGTCATCTAAGGTGCAGTAAGCACCATAAAATGGCGTACCGCCGTCCAAAAGATTGTTCTGCCGTTGTGTGTTCCAAGCACCCAATTTTTTCAACGTGAAAAACATGCTCATTAAACTAGCTGAACCGTCGGTAACAGCCGCATCAATCACCTGCCCTTTACCTGACTTTTGCACTTCTAATAATGCAGCCAGCATGCCCATCACTAAAAACAAACTACCGCCTGCATAATCGCCAACCAGATTTAAAGGCGGCATGGGTTTGTCAGCCGAGCCTATGGCCGCTAATGCCCCAGAAAGGGAAATAAAATTAATGTCGTGACCTGCTGCTTTCGCCAAAGGTCCGGTTTGCCCCCAGCCAGTCATTCGACCGTAGACAATTTTGGGATTTCGCCCTAAACACTGCTCAGGCCCAAAACCTAAACGTTCGGTAACACCGGGCCGAAAACCTTCAAAAATAGCGTCAGCCCCTTCCACTAGTTTCAGTAAGGTCTCTACGCCAGTCTGATTTTTCAAGTTAAGAGCAATGGAACGCTTGCCCCTTGAAATAACGTCGAGCTCAGAGGGTGGCGCAATGCCTGAAGGCTTTGACGCACGTTCCACCACAATAACCTCTGCCCCAAGATCAGCCAACAGCATGCCTGCATAGGGCCCTGGGCCAAGGCCTTTAATTTCTATCACTTTAAAACCACTTAATGGGCCCATACTTTATTGTCCTTAATCAAAAATACTAGTGTAATGTTCACAGAAGATATCGCGACCAATAATCAATTTCATAATTTCAGAGCTACCTGCCAAAATGCGGTTGATACGCGCGTCGGTATACATTCGGCAAATGGGATACTCTTGCATATAACCTGCCCCACCATGCAATTGCACGCCTAAATCCAGCATCCTGCCTTCAATCTCAGTAGACTGCAATTTGGCCTTTGCTGCCATATTCACAGTTAACTTGCCGTCATTATGCAGTGTTACGCAGTGGTCAATATAAGCTTGCATGATGTCAATTTCTGCGTCCATTTGCGCCATTTGAAATTGCGTATTTTGCATTGCCGACAGCGGTTTGCCAAACACTTTGCGGTCCATCACAAAACTCCGTGTGATATCAAAGGCCTTCCTAGCGTGGGCGGTGGCGCCTACTGAAGCAATCAATCGTTCTTCAGCCAAACCTTGCATCAAATATAAAAATCCCTTTCCCGGCTCGCCCAAAATATTGTCCTTGGGAATACAAACTTGATCAAAAAACAATTCAGCCGTGTCTTGCGCTTTCATGCCCATTTTGGCCAAATTTCGTCCCCGTTCAAACCCCGCCATGCCACGCTCAACAAAACATAAGGTCATGGCATGTGGATTATTTTCGGGGTCGGACTTACCCGCCACAATGATATAGTCTGCATTAATGCCATTGGATATATAAGTTTTTGAACCATTTAACACAAAATGATCGCCGTCTTCTTTCACTGTAGTGCGCATGCCCGCCAAGTCGCTACCGGCGTCCGATTCTGTCATAGCAATGGCAAGAATTTTCTCGCCACTGACACAGCCAGGCAACCAGCGCTGTTTTTGCTCATCATTACCAATAAGATCGATATATGGTCCTACCAAGCGGCTGTGCAGGGTGTTAAACCACTCGCCAGTACCTGCGCGGCAAGACTCTTCAATAATCACTTGTTCGAAACGAAAATCTCGATCACCACTGCCGCCGTATTGCTCATCTGGCCAGATCATCAAGAATCCTTGGTCTCCAGCCTTTTTAAACGCTTCGCGATCAACAATGCCCTGCTCGCGCCAGCGTTCCATATTCGGCGCAATTTCAGTTTCGAGAAACTTGCGAAAGGCTCCGCGAAACATTGTTTGTTCTTCTGTAAAACTTCTCATAGACAGATCTCCTTGCGCACTCAAGCTTACCCTGGTGCGCATTAATAGAGGGAAGGTTTAGACGAAGGTTTCGCCT
>CAZMDX010000655.1:0-3220 GCA_964564805.1 uncultured Pseudoalteromonas sp.
TTAGATCGACAACAACAATAACGAAATTAAAGACATTATGGCAAGGTAAAAAAGTAAAATTTTCTTCAATAACTTTTCTGGTTTTATTGAGCTGGTTGAGTGTATCTTTTAGTGTTTTATCACAAGAAGAAGGTTTTGCACCAGGTGTTGAAGTTAACTTTTTGCAAGATAATAATATTTATCGCACCTCAGATGAAATTAGTGACACCATCACTTCTATTGCGCCAACTTTTGCTTATAACGCACTCTATGGAAAACAAGTCGTAAGCGCCATATATAATGGTGATTACGCCTTCTATGCGGACAATAGTGACCTAAACTATCTCGACCATGACATATCAGTGAAAGCCTTGCTCGACCACAGTTATTCGCTGAGTAGCGAATTTACAGCTAACTACCAATATTTAATTGAGCAGCCTGGCACAACTAATGCTGTTACCAGTGAGCTGAGTGAATTCAACCAGCAATCCAACACCACTTTTGCTGCAAAAGTGTTGTTTGGTGCGCAACAAAGCAAAGGTCAGATTGTTACGGCTTATGCACAAAGCAAGTTGAGATATGATAATAACGAACAACAGTTTAGAGACTACGACGATGATAAAGTCACAGGCACATTTTTCTATCGGGTTGCACCAAAAACACGCATCTTGCTAGAAGTTAGTGCAGCCGACTTAAATTATAAAAATAATTTTATTTTTGATCAATCCAGCAAACAAAAATCCTATTTAGCAGGGGTAGAGTGGAATGCAACGGCTATTACCAGTAGCGTATTTAAAATAGGTTACCAAGATGTAGATTATGCTAACGACTTAATCAGTGATTTATCGGGTTTGTCGTATTTTTTGGATATGTCTTGGAAACCTAATACTTATTCGTTAGTTAAAATAGGCGCCAGCAGAGCCGCAAGAGAAAGTGCAGAGCAATCGGTGGGCGGATTTTTAAGCAATGAATTTAATGTGGGTGTCGACCACGAATTTACGCGTAAAACTAAGCTATCTATTAGTTATCGATATGTTGAGTCCGAATTTGACGACAGCCAAAATCGCCAAGAAGAATTACAAAGTTTTAGTATGTCAATAAAATACCAATCCAAGCGTTGGTTGCAGTTACACCTTGGGTGTGAAGTATCAAAAAGAGAGTCAACTTCAGAATTGTTTGAGTTTGATGCAAGCGTCATTAATGTAGGAGTTGTTATGTCGTTTGATTAACGACAGACAAGTTGTGAAGGAACAAGTATGAATTATATAATTAAGTGGTGTGGCAGTTTGTTAATGCCGGTGTTGTTAGCGCTGTCGTTAAATGTCACAGCACAAGATAATAAAACTTACCGTTTATCTACTGGCGATGTGCTGTCGGTGACTGTGTTTAATGAGCCTGAATTAGGTCTTAAAGAGGCAAAAATAACCGACGATGGTCGTATTTCTGTGCCTTTACTAGGGCAGGTTGCAGTAAAAGGTAAAACGGTATCTGAAGTTGAAGTGCTGCTTACGCAATTATTCAACGCTGATTACTTAAAACAACCCAGCGTGTCGGTATCCATCACCGAATACCGCCCGTTTTATATAAACGGTGAGGTTGAAAAACCCGGCAGTTACGCGTTTAGAACCAATATGACCGTGCAAATTGCTATTACAATAGCAGGTGGCTTTACTGAGCGTGCATCGCAAAATGCTATTTACTTATTAAAAGAAATAGAGGGTGCCAATAGAAAAAAAGTGACTATTAGTGATGTTGTCAGCCCTGGTGATGTGATCACCATTGAAGAAAGTTTTTTCTAGGGCATTTATCAGTGGCATTTTTTGTCATCTATTAGCGCTATTTTTAGCACAGCTTATTAGTGCTTTTTAGGATATTAACGGGTAAATGGAGCAGTAAGCATGGTACCTCAAGAAAACAATCAGATGAGTAATAGCCAAGTGGCAAATCAATTTGATCAAGAAGAAACAATAGATTTAAGTCAGTATTGGCGAACCATTAAGCGCGCTAAATGGGGTATTGTATTGGTCACAGTGTGTTGTTTATTAGTGGGTGTAATCGTAGCCCGAAACTCAGTGCCTATTTACCAAGCGACATCAAAGTTATTGGCCGACCCGCAACAACCTAATGCTGCCCGAGACGAACAGTATATTGCTTCAGCCCTAGTGTTTTTGTTTTACGAAACACAGTACGAAATTATCCAATCACGGGCTATTGCCGAAACAGTGGTGGATAAATTAGGGTTAGTTGAGATTTATAAAAAAGAGCAGCTTGAAAGTAAAGTAACAGAAGGATCCTTTATAGCGTCCATCCAAAAAGAAATATCTGCCTTATTGGGTAACGTCGATAAAAAAATCAAACCTAGACCTTTAACCGATGCACAGATTAGAGTGATGTTAGCATCAGGTATCCAAGGCGCAGTGAGTGTGAGTGGCGGTAAACAGAGCCAAGTTATCAATATTAGCTATCAGTCCCCCGACCCACAAACCGCTACCGATATTATTAATGCCTTGGGACAAGCCTACATACAGTTTGGCCTAGAAGCGCGTTTAGTCGAAGTAAAAAATACTGAAATTTGGCTAAGCGAACAATCTGCCGATTTAAAGGACCAACTGACCGCTTCTGAAAACAAACTACGTGAATTTAGGTTGCAGCAGGGCATGGTTGATACCAACTTGCAGCAGCGCGATGCTAATTCTCGGATGCAAACCCTTAATAACCAATTGATTAATGCGCAAACTAACTTAAGTACAGCAGATGAGTTATTTCAACAAGTGCAACGATTATCGCCCGACTCCAAAGAGTTTTACTCATTAAGGCCTGTGCTACAAAACGGAACAGCAAGCGATTTAGTCAAAGACGAGGCAAGTCTGCAAAGTAAAGTGAATGAATTATTCGATCGTTACAGAGAAAAACATCCTAAAATGATCGCTGCTCGCAGTGAACTTAAAAGCGTACAAACTAGTTTGGGTGCCGAAATTGCAAAAATTGTACAAGGTATTGAAAGTGATTATCGCCTTGCAAGCCAGCAAGTCAGTAATATCGAAAAGTTAGCGGCTAAAGAAAAACAAGCGATCCAATCGCTGCAAGGTTCTAATTTTACCCTCACGGCCTTAGAGCGTGAAGTGGACAATAATCGCCGTATATATGAGTCGTTTATCGGCAGGTTAATGGAAGCCAATATCAGAAGTGAATTTAGTGCTTCAAATATACAAATTATTGATAGTGCCATGGTGCCAAAATC
>CAZMDX010000656.1:0-4459 GCA_964564805.1 uncultured Pseudoalteromonas sp.
CTTTGGTGTAAAGTTTTTGTTTTATTTTGTTGGGCCCGATATTCTTTTCTGAATAACTGAGGGTCAAGCGTTTTGCATACCGAAGATCATCAACAATTCCTCGTTCGAGAAGATGGTTAAGCGCTTCCTCATTAAATGAGGTGTCTTCTTTGAATAATATGTTTGCTTTTTGCATTAAGGTTTTTGATGTGTAATCTCCATATTTGCCAATCAACCACAAGAAATAACCTTTCACTCGCTCGTATGTTATCTCTTTAGGTTTTGCATCTTGCTTTTTTTTAAACATGTATCAGCTCTTCTAATTTTATGTAGCTCTAAACACCTCATTATTGATTTAACACATTAGAAATAAAACAATATTAGTGTCTAGTATGAGATTTCGAACCGCTTGTTTAGCTTTAATTGTTTGAATTGCCGATACACCATTTCTCCAAAATACTAATTTACGTATTTAAAAAAAAGGGTAAACCTATCAAAAGCAACAGATCAAGCATCACAGTTTACGCTAGATGCATAAAATGTCATTTTTAAACCTATGTTTCGAGTTTTAGTTAATTATTTGGGCGTCATATCAAGATTTAAATTGTGGACTGTCCTAGTCTATTTTTATAAAGCATAAGGTGAGTAAGGTTCATCTAGCTTGGAACATAAATGGTGTGAAAACACCTGTTTTGAATTTGTGATGGGAAGTCTGAGTGACAAGCCAATTAATTTTCGTAGATGAAGGATGTTTTATACCAATAATCGTCTTTACATCGATGCTAGTGTCATATTATCAAGACAGTAGTTCTTAGGTAACCAGACCCGTTGGATCTAAAATTGGCTAAAGTTATAATATACTCTGTAACTTTTTCTCTACTGGCGGCTGATAAAAATCAGCAACGTTTCCCATTTGTGACCTACCTTTATCACTACTCACGGATGATACAAATACACTCATGTAATTTTCATTATAATTTCAATATGCGCTCGTTTAGCTCCAACTTGTACTTGATGTATTCCTGATCAACATAGGCTGAACAAGTCATTAATGTTGTCGTTTGATGCGTTAGTTTTTTCCAACTTACACCGACATCAAAAGCGACATTGAATTTATGTTAAATATGGGTTTTCCGCTTAATTTTTAACGCTTTTTTAACGATAAGTAATTTGATTTTAATTATTAACTCTTCGATAATTTAGTGCATTCGTAAATAACATAAAAATATATTTGAGAGAGTAAACAATGAAAAATGTAAAACAAATAGAAGATGTTATTCAAACCTATTTTGATTGTATGTACCAATCAAGTGTTCAAAAAACACACTCAGCTTTTCACGTTAACGCTAAAATCACTGGCTATTTGGAGGATGGGTTACATGAAATGTCCGTAAATGATTTTGCCAGTTTTGTAGAAAGTCAACAGCCTTCACCCAAGGAAAAAGGAGAACCCATTCGTCTTGATATTCTATCAATCGACATTGCCGGAAATACCGCTGTAGCGCAAGTTCGAGATGATTATCTAGGTATGACGTTTTTAGACACATTATCCTTTATTAAAGAGAGGGATAGATGGAGCATTTACACTAAACTTTTTCATGTGGAAAAGGTCTCAGGATAATGAATTGATAAGCAACGTAAGGCACATTGATAGTAAATATGCCTAGTGTGTAAGAACATTTGAGGGTTAGTTTTAGAAGAAAATATGACTAAAGCAACTCAAAGCCTGATTGAAATTAGTAAAGACGTTATCTTAATTTGTCAGAACGGACCAAACGCTCACTGTACGATGTACGATGGCCTATGGATTGCCTTTTCTGGTGTGCAGAAAGCAGCCGATTTTAACATGTTCGGCATCACTGGATAGGTGTATTGAGTGTGGTTGTTTATCTATGCACAGCTGTCCTATTTATAAATCAGATGATGAGCTTGCGTTACAAGGTCCGGGACCAGTTATTTTAGATAGAAAATAGTGTTGATAAATTGCAACATCAGAATTAACTGGCTGCCGCATCATTTATTTAAGCTTGAATAATTTTTTCCCTGCTGAACTTTTCTTATTAGACCAAAACTTAAGGGCAAAATTAGATACAAAATTGATAGCCACATAAAAGCGATAATGGGTCCAGATTCTTTTAGTGGAACATCAAATATATTAAAATACGCCACACCACAAAAGTAAGGGAAACTGAAAGATATCGATGCCAAGATTACAAAAAAATTCAGACTAAGCGAGTATTTTTTATCTAAACTAAATAGCAGTATACAGCTGAACATAAACCATAATATTGATGGAACATTTATGAACATGCTCAATGAGGTTTTTGCTAACCCTTGATCACTAAATAATTGCCAAAATTCGGCTTCAAAGAAAAATAAATGAACCGCTCCATTTGTCCAATATGCGTTATCGAAAATCAGTGTGTTATCGGCATTGCTCAAAAATGTAACCGCTACAATTAACCCATAGAAAAGCCCAATCGATACACATGTTAGTCCAAATGAAAGGACTAGTTTACTATTCATATTGTATCTCCAACAGGTTGATAAAGTATGTATCCAAAACGTATATTGACTGGTGAACAATGTTCCACTCGATTGATGAAACTCTTCAATTAAATCGCCTGAGATATCATCGTTGACTGAATCTGGCAGTAATTTATTAAGCAACACTAATGCCAAACTAGGAGGTTTAATGTTGGTAGATTTCATGTTTTTCTCCCTCCTTGAATTGAAAAGTTAACCGAAGCTTGGCTCCATAACGTTTCCAACTGCTTTTTTGTCACATTCAGTGCAGACATGCCAAGAGGTGTGACACTGAAATAACGTTTGGCTTTACCACCACGTTCTGACACAGCCTCTCCTTTTTTTGAACTAAGTAATCCTTTATTTTCTAAACGTTCAGCTGTTGAATACAGCGCACCAATCGCTACCTCTCTGCCAACTTTCTCTTTAAGGTTGTGTCTTATTGTGACGCCATAGGCGTTATCTTTGAGACTTAAAATACTTAACATTACTACATGTTCAAACTCGCCTAAGTAAGACTCTTTGTTAGCCATCATCTGTACCTTTAAATAGTATTAACTACATAATAGTACTTAAAGTAAGGTGTGCAATATAAAAAACTATTAAATAGTATTTATATTCATAACTATTCAATGATTTGTATTATTGAGCATCGAGAACCCATTCAACTGTGGGGCTTAGAAAGCCGACTTTTCCTGTTAGCATCATCCTGTCATCTTCAGCCAATGAAATCTCGACGTTTTTATACTCATTCATGTCGATCTGTAATTAAGCTTGTGACTCTGTAGCAAAAAATTAGTTGATTTTGAACCCACTTTAAAAACAGGTTTTGTGGGTACTGAACTTTCAGTTCTTCCAAGACGTGATGCAGACATAAGAAATTTTAAGTCATTTCAATACTTTAGACATCAGTAAGATACATAGCAGGTTTAGCTCTAAAGAAGATATTAGAACAAGTCTGCTCCATAAGGTTCAGAGCAAAAAAGAAATATAAGGGCCTCCAGGCACAGCCGAATTTTAGTTTCAAGTGCAGTTAGGTAGATATCCTTCAATATGGAGAGGGTTAGCTTAGCGATGATTTTTCCTATCTGTAATAATGTGTCACTCTAGGAAATCAAGGATCCTTTACCGTTCTAAATCCAATATGACTAGTGCCCAGCCCAGTATCTTGCGCATGTCTCGCTGCCGGGCGGTAGCGCATGCAAAAATCTTCTGCACATAAATATGAACCTCCCTTTATAACGCCAACTGCAATACCCGGTTGTTTGGCATCATACCCTTTTGCTGGGAGATTTGGAGGCAGCTGACTCGGATCAAAATGCCGAGGGTAATAGATACTTTGAGTCCACTCCCACACATTTCCAATTAAGTCGTGAATGCCAAAGTTATTTTGAGGATAACAACCAACTGGTGCTAAACCGACATAGCCATCTTCTGCAGTGTCGTTAAAGGGGAATAAACCTTGCCATGTGTTGGCTATATATTTTCCATTCTTGATTAATGTACTTCCGGTTGCATATTTAGCACCCTCTATGCCACCTCGACTTGCATACTCGTATTCAGCCTCTGTCGGTAATCGATGTCCTTTCCATTTGGCATATGCCTTGGCATCGGCATAGGCGATATGTATCACAGGATAGTGCTCTTTATTTTGGATATGACTATCAGGACCTAAAGGATTTTTCCAATTGGCTCCTTCAGTAAAATGCCACCAGTTCATAAATGTTGCAGCTCCAACAGCTTGCGATAGCTTAACAAACACCGCAGAGCCGGGTGTTAACAACTCAGCAGGAATATCAGGGTAGTCGCCAGCGTCAGGCACTCTTTGAGATATCGTGACATAACCCGTTGCTTCAATAAATTCGGTAAACTGCAAATTAGTCACTTCATGGCGATCCATATAAAAATCTTCCACTACGCTTTGCATGGCGGGCATCTCATCTGGATATACTGC
>CAZMDX010000657.1:0-2096 GCA_964564805.1 uncultured Pseudoalteromonas sp.
AGCAAAAACACTGTTAACGACCTCTTAATATTTTTACTGTAACCATTGACCAATTTGGATTTAACCAGCAATGAGTGATTATAAACATACCTTGAATTTGCCTGAAACTGAGTTTCCGATGCGCGGCAATCTAGCTCAACGTGAGCCAAAAATGCTTGAGCAGTGGACCCAAGATAAACTTTATCAGCAAATTCGTGAAGCCAAAAAAGGCCATACGCCTTTTATTTTGCATGACGGCCCTCCTTATGCAAATGGTGATATTCATATTGGTCACGCGGTTAATAAAATCCTTAAAGATATTATTGTTAAGTCTAAAACATTATCTGATTTTGACGCGCCGTATGTTCCTGGTTGGGATTGTCATGGTCTTCCGATTGAATTAATGGTTGAGAAAAAAGTCGGCAAGCCTGGAAAAAAAGTCACCGCTGCTGTGTTTAGACAAAAATGCCGAGACTATGCCGAAAAACAAATTGCGGGTCAAAAAGCAGATTTCATTCGTTTAGGTATTTTGGGCGAATGGGATAATCCATACAAAACAATGGATTTTAAATCAGAGGCCAACATAATTCGTGAATTTGGTCACGTTGTACGTTCTGGTCATCTTGAAAAAGGTTTTAAACCAGTACATTGGTGTACTGACTGCGGTTCAGCATTGGCTGAAGCAGAAGTGGAGTATCAAGACAAAAATTCTCCCTCCATCGATGTACGTTTCAAAGTGGTAGACGTTGATGCGGTTGCTGCGTGTTTTTCTGTAAAGGTTTCTAGTGATATATCTGTTGCTATATGGACAACAACACCTTGGACTTTACCTGCTAACCGCGCGGTCTGTGTGCACCCAACTTTAGAATATAGTTTAGTTCAGGTTAGTGGTGACAAAGGAACAGAATGTTTAGTCATAGCAACTGACTTGCTAGTAGATTGTATGCTACGTTTTGGCTTTGAAACCTACCAAACTTTGGGCGTATGTTTAGGCCAAGAATTAGAAAATAAATCGTTGCATCACGCATTTTATGACTTTGAAGTGCCACTTATTTTAGGTGACCATGTTACCACCGAAGCTGGAACAGGTTGTGTGCACACAGCTCCAGGCCATGGCGTTGAAGATTTTAATGTAGGTAAAAACTATGACCTAGAAGTAGCTAATCCTGTTGGTGCTAATGGTGTGTACCTTGAAGGTACTGAATTGTTTGCTGGCGAACATGTATTTAAAGCCAATGAACATGTGGTTGAAGTGTTAAGAGAGCATGGGGCACTATTGCATCATCATGTTTATAACCATAGTTATCCTCATTGTTGGAGACATAAAACACCTCTTATATTCCGTGCCACACCTCAGTGGTTCATCAGCATGGATAAAAAGGGACTGCGTGAAGCGTCTATAAAAGAAATTCATAAAACCCAGTGGATCCCTGAATGGGGTGAGAGCCGAATAGAAACTATGGTTGCCGGAAGACCTGACTGGTGTATTTCTAGGCAGCGTACATGGGGCGTTCCTATTGCACTTTTTATACATAAAGATACAGGTGAATTACATCCGCGCACCAATGAATTACTGGAGCAAGTGGCACAGCTTGTAGAACAAAAAGGTATTCAGGCTTGGTGGGATATCGAGCCAGAGTCGTTATTAGGTGATGACGCAAAAACCTTCGTTAAGGTACCAGATACGTTAGACGTTTGGTTTGACTCGGGTGTAAGCCATTATTTTGTGGTGGAGCAACGTGATGATATTCCTGCATCAGCTGACCTGTACCTAGAAGGTTCTGACCAACATCGTGGCTGGTTTATGTCGTCTTTAATTACGTCTGTTGCTACAACAGGACATGCGCCTTACAAACAAGTACTGACTCACGGTTTTACTGTAGATGGTGATGGTAAAAAGATGTCAAAATCTTTAGGCAATACTATTGCACCACAACAAGTTACAGGTAAATTAGGCGCAGATATTTTGCGTTTATGGGTTGCATCTACAGATTACCGTAGTGAAATTGCAGTATCAGATGAAATTTTAAATCGTTCTGCTGACGCTTACCGACGCATTCGTAATACTGCGCGTTTCTTACTAGCTAATCTTAATGGTTTTGATCCTAGTAAAGATT
>CAZMDX010000658.1:0-4720 GCA_964564805.1 uncultured Pseudoalteromonas sp.
CGTTAATTATTGGTCAGGATGAGATGATATCGCAACAAGTTGCCGTTAAATACTTGCGAGAACAAAAACCACAAGAAACAGTTTCAGTTAAAGAATTAACTCACTTTATACAAAAACTATTTAACGTCTAAAGGCGTAAATTTTTGAATTAACATTGTGTGCCGTCAAACTTTGCATGGCCAAGCAATAATAGGAATGGATAATGGAACAGTACGAAACAGAAGAACAACAAGTGGAAGCCATTAAACGCTTCTGGAAAGAGAACGGCTTAGCGTTAGTTCTTGGTGCGTTATTGGGCTTGGGTGGTCTTTTAGGATGGCGTTATTATAACGATTCACAAATTGAAGCAAAAGAGCAAGCCTCCTTTGCTTATGAAAAATCATCTGACGAACTATTAAAGGGCGAGGTTGGATTTAGCCAAGCAAAGACGTTTATCGATAACTACAGTGGTACTGGTTATGCCATGTTAATGGCATTGGAATTGTCTCAGCAGGCCATCGAGCGTAAAGATCTAACTGAAGCAGTTATACAGCTTCAGTTTGTGGCTAACAATGCAAAGTTATCAGCAGTTCAATCGGTTGCACAACTTCGCCTAGCACGCATTCAAATAGAAAAGGGTGAGTTTGAACAAGCTTTAGTAAGTGCAGATAAAGTCACTGACCAAGCATTTAATAGTCAGAGTCAGGAAGTTCGGGGTGACGTTTATAAAGCCCAACAGTTATTTGATAAAGCCAGAGCTGCATACAGCGCTGCTTTAGAAACGAATGCTAATGATCAAGTTTTAAAAATGAAATTAGATAATTTAGCCATTGCGGCAAATGGTTAAGGTGAAAATAGTGAAGCAATCTTTCTTATTCTTGTTGTTAATCAGTTCTGTTTTGTTATCAAGCTGTACAACTATCAATGATTGGTTTTATGAAGAAGAAGAGCTAGAAATACGTAGGCTTAAGCCTATTCAATCTCAGTTCATTCCAACACAAACCTGGTCGGTAGGCTTAGGTGATGGGATCGGTAAATTTTATTCAAAACTTAGCCCAGCAGTCGCGTACGGCAAGGTGTTTGCAGCAAATCGTCAAGGTGTTGTTAATGCTTACGAGCAGGCCACAGGTAAGAAAATATGGTCTAAAGACTTTGCTATTTACAACAAGGAAGGATTAACCTCGGGAATAAAGCAACTTTGGTCAAATGGCTTGTCAGCTAGAATCGCTGGCGGAATAAGCGTTGCATACGAAACTGTCTTTTTCGGTACCGAGAATGGTGAAGTGGTTGCGCTGGATGCTAATACAGGTGAACAAAAGTGGATCACAATAGTCAAAGGCGAAGTTCTTGCAGCCCCAGCTATTGATGCCGGCATTGTTCTTGTAAATACAGGTTCTGGTTTTATATTTGCTTTAAATGCCGATGACGGGAATGAAATCTGGTCATCTGAGTCTGATGTACCTCCTTTGTCTTTGCGTGGTGTTTCTTCTCCCGCGGCTGTCAACGGTGGGGCTATTATCGGTACAGCGACGGGTAAACTAATAGTGAATATCCTTGAAACAGGTCAGACTGCTTGGGAACAAGTAATTTCATCCGCTACCGGAGTGACCGAGTTAGAGCGAATCGTCGATATCGATAGCGAACCTCTTGTGGCTGGTGGTAACGTTTACGTAATTTCTTACGATGGTACTCTTGCTTCTGTTGAGTTGCGCACAGGTCGAGTTATTTGGAAGCGTGAGTATAAGTCGTTCCGTCGTTTATCTTTGTCAGGTAGCACTTTATTTTTAGTTGATGTAAATAGTAATGTCTATGCATTAGACAGCCGTAATGGTGTTGAACTATGGAGCCAAGGAGCGCTTAAACAGCGTTTATTGACAGGAGTCACACCTGTTGGCGACTATTTAGTGGCAGGTGATAAATTTGGTTACTTACATTGGTTTGACCAATCTAATGGAAAAATTGTTGCGCGCTTAGAGGTAGGGAGTGACGATGAAGATGAAGGGATTTATCATTCGCCTGTGGTTGATGGAGACATTATATACACCCAAACGCGAGATGGTAAATTAGTGGCTATCAAAACTCCATAAAGTATTTTTGAGTGATTTTTGCTAAAAAATCACCTTTATAATTTTTTTAACGGCTTGGAATATTACCAAGCCGTTTTGTCTATAGGATATGTATTTATGTTACCCGTTGTTGCCTTAGTTGGCCGCCCAAATGTTGGAAAATCTACCTTGTTCAATCGTCTTACGCGCACACGAGATGCGTTAGTGGCTGATTTTCCTGGCTTAACTCGGGATAGAAAGTACGGTCAAGCCAAGTATGAAGGTCTGCAATTTATTGTAGTAGATACTGGTGGTATAAGCGGTGATGAACAAGGCATTGATGTGGCAATGGCCGAACAATCTCTGCTGGCTATTTTAGAAGCTGATGTGGTGTTATTTTTGGTTGATGCTCGAGCAGGTATGACAGCCGCAGATCAAGGCATTGCTGAGCACCTGCGCAGACAAGAGAAACCCGTCTATGTGGTGGCTAATAAAGTTGATGGCATCGATGGTGATAGTGAAAGCGCTGATTTTTTCGCGTTAGGTCTGGGCGACGTAAATCAAATTGCTGCTGCCCATGGGAGAGGTGTGACACAATTGTTGCAAAATTCTCTTGCCCCAATTGCAGAAATTTTCCCTGATATGCATGTCCCTGAAGAAAGTGACGAAGAGCTTCAGGAAGTAGACGCTGACGAACAATTAGCTAAGTTGCAAGCTCTACCTATTAAATTAGCGATAGTTGGTAAGCCTAATGTGGGTAAGTCTACTCTTACTAACCGTATTCTTGGTGAAGAACGTGTTGTGGTTTATGATCAACCCGGTACTACACGAGACAGTATTTTTATTCCCATGGAGCGAGATGGTAGAGAATACATTCTGATCGATACTGCAGGCGTGAGAAGACGTAGAAATATTTCAGAAGCCGTCGAAAAGTTCTCTATTGTAAAAACATTGCAAGCTATTGAAGAATCTAATGTGGTGTTATTTGTTGTTGATGCACAAGAAGGGATCACCGATCAAGATTTAAGTTTATTAGGTTTTATCCTTCATTCTGGCCGTTCGTTAGTCGTTGCAGTAAATAAGTGGGATGGATTAAATAAAGACGTTAAAGATGAAATTAAACGTGAGTTAGACAGGCGTTTAGGTTTTATAGATTTTGCTCGTTTGCACTTTATTTCAGCTTTACATGGCACTGGTGTTGGGCATTTATTTGAATCGGTTCAAGAAGCTTATGCTTCAGCGACTAAGCGCGTCAATACCTCTATGTTGACACGTATTATGGATATGGCTCAAGCTGACCATCAGCCGCCTGTAGTGCGAGGCCGCCGCGTTAAAATGAAGTATGCTCATGCTGGTGGATATAATCCTCCTCTAATCGTTATCCATGGTAATCAGTTAAAAGATTTACCAGATTCTTATAAACGTTATTTAATGAACTATTTCCGTAAATCATTAAAAGTTATGGGCACGCCAATTAAAATAGAATTCAGAGAAGGTGCTAACCCATACGAAACTGATCATAGTTCCCTAAATGACTCACAGCGTCGTAAACGCAGGCAGCTTATGCGTTTGCATAAAAATGCTAAGTAACGCCAAAACAACGTGTTTATAATTGTCGAGCCTTTACTGCATCAAAAATGTTTTGATGCAGTAAAGGCTGTTTTAAATCGCTGAACTCATTATTACAGTAACTAGGCGTTAGTGGCTTTCTTGAAATGTTGTGACAGCCTTTACACGACCAAATAAGTGAGCATCCTTCTAATAGTCCAAATCCATCTATTATGCAGTAGCGTTTAATTTTTCAAGCACCAAGCACTCAATACATGGGTATTGGAAAATTAGGCAGAAACACTAATAATCTGTTTTTAATACCCAGAAAACTTAGTGTAGACGGTCTCCACTTAGCATATAAAGCTTTTGACTGTTTGCTCGCCACCCACAAGTATTTCGGCAAAGTCATGCAATTCGATGGCTTGAATTTAACTGAAAATATCGTGGCCTCCAGTAAAGTGAAATCAAAAACATCATAATAATTTTCTCCCGAACCATTGCAGTGGTAAAAAGTCGTCCTTCATAAAGTAGGTCATGGATGGACACTTTTTAGGTACTCGTTACATTTCATCAATTTGACCGATCTCACTGCGTATTTCACCATTTTCTAAACGCGTTACTAATACATCACCCACTTGAACTTGTTCTATTGTTTTCACTATTTGTCCTTGCTTAAAACTGATGCTATAACCTCGTGCGAGTGTAGCTAGTGGGCTTACTGTATCTAAAAGATGCATATTATTACGCAACTTTTGCTGTTTATTGTCTATTAGCTGTTGGCAACTCTTTTGTAGTTTGTTCTTCAGTTCATGCAGCCTCAGTTTATGTTGTTCTAGCAGTCTGTGGGGTGAGGATAAAGACAGTCGACTACGTATATGATTTTGTTGTTGATGTGCCTGAGTCAGTTTTTGTCTGATTGAAGAGTGTAACGTGGCTTGCAGTTGGTCGACATACTGGCTTTTTTGTTCAAGTTGTTTTTGTGGGTGGTTTTGCAGTAATCGTTGTCTTTTTGCTTGATATTGATGAATACGTTCTTGTTGCAAACGGTTAAATGCTTTTATTAACCTGTCTTGTAGGACTAAGGTTTGATTTTGTAGCGTTGATTGATCTTGGCTAACCAACTCGGCAGCAGCCGAAGGTGTTGG
>CAZMDX010000659.1:0-12555 GCA_964564805.1 uncultured Pseudoalteromonas sp.
TACCCATTAGAATATTTCTAATGCCAGTAGCCATATGTGCTCGGCTGCTGTTTAATTCTAGTTTTTCATCTGAGCGAGTTGTTTGCGCTTGTTCTATCATTTCATTGCCAGTCACCACATCACCAAAAAACAAAATATAAGTGATCAGTGCTAATGGAAACGAAGCAAGAAAGGTTTCAACTGGTGGCCAGCCTATTGCAAAAGGTGAGGCTTTTTCCCACAAAGAAGCCGTAGAGCCTACAACATCAAGAATTTCCCAGCGAATATTATATTGAAACTCACCTGTAAAATATCCAATACTGCCAGCTATTACAAATCCAGGTAATAAACCAAACCCAAGGATTTTCGCTAGCCATTTTTTATCAACTGCAAGCGCTTGCAAAGGCTTAGAAAAAGCGAATATTAAACAAATAACTACGCCTAACGTCCCAGCGATAGGTGCTGATTGAAATACATTAGCCGCATCACCGTCTTTAGTCACACGCAAAAAAGCGGCAACGGCGGCACCTAGTATGATGCCGCCTTTAAAGACGTTGGGTACAATTTTGATTATCTTAGCACCAAGTCCGGTTGCCCCCAGCACAATCAATATAAACGCAAAGTTTAATGATAGTGCGGTCATGGCTTGGAACTGAGAGACATGGTCTCCCACATAAGCGGGCGCGGTGATAAACGCAACGACAAAAGGAATGGCAGGTGTCAGCCATCCCGGCGCATAGGGGTCGCCAAAGAACATCCAAGAGAAAGAAATAAGCATGCTATGAAACATAGCCATAGTGACGGCTTCTTCAAAATTCAATCCCAACAAAGCCATGAAATATGGCACCAAAGCTAATCCTGTTGCGCCAGCCACTGCAAAGCCTTGTAGCATGTCGGACAATGAAAAACGCAAATGAACTAGGGGGATCCTCATAGTAAAGGGGCCCCATTTAATACCAGGTTGAACTTCTCCGTCAGGTCTTGTCTTTAGCATATAGTTACTCTCAGATTGGACTAAAATTTAAAAAACATACTGGATAGCATGTCGCTATGTAGTTGTTTACTTCAGGTTGATTATCAAATTATGCAAATATTATTACATCATTATTAACATAAAAAGACCAAACGTTTTACATCCTCAGAGAACCACTATCAGAAATAATGATGTTGTTCCCTATTTCTACATTGAGATAATTCCGCCTTACCGAGCTTCGCGGCTAATTATCATGACTTGAAACTGAGATACGATGACTAAAGAAGATCTAAGAAAAAATTAATAAGCTTTGGAACGACAACATCATCACGTCGGCTTCAAAATTAAGGCGCAGTTATACTGTCAAAATGGCACTGTTTTAGTGAAGTCTGTGGTTTAAATAAGATTAATTCGCGGCGTTCTGTTTGGGCGCTTTTTTTACTGTGTGCTCATTAGAGAAAAAGCTGCCTTATTCTAAAATTTGCTATTACTAATGATATTGCTAAACCATGCACTGAATGAGGGGGTTGGCAGGAGTACTTTTTAACTCTGGCTAGCAAAAACATTAAGTCTGAGTCATTGAGGTAATGATTAAAAACTGTATTTTTGACGTTGTAATGAGTAGGCAATACAGCTATCCATTGCGATGGCCAAAAAATAATCCTTACGGTGAATAAAAATCGATACGATGCCTAGTTTTAACTTTCACAACGTTTAAGTATTGATTGTAAACCCAAGCAACTATCTACCCATTAAAAAGGCTAGCAACCGAACCATCAGTTTCTAGCCCTTGCTTGTATGCCTTTAACCGAAACAAAAACAATATTTCGAACTAAATTTACTAAAACGATTTAGGTTTAACTTTTACTAGTCGAAGCTTCGGGGTGTGCGTTCAAACTGAGCTCTAAGAGTTCTTTGTGTGCATCTTTCATATGCTGCGCCAGTTCATGTATGTCGGGCATCAACTTTTGACATGAGATTAGACCAAAGTCGAGCCAGCCGTTATAACTTTGCAGTGTAATATTCAGTCCCATACCGTGATAAGGGATCGACACTGGGTAGGTACTTATCTGTTTGGCACCTGCAAAGTAAAGTGTAATGTTAGGTCCAGGAACGTTGGATATCAATACGTTGGCAAACGGCGGTACGGAGTTTGCCACTCTAGTTCGAGTCAACGTCGAGGCAATACTAGTCACCAGCCAGGGTGCACCTATTGAGGGAAAATCAGTAGGCATGATGGCTTTTACATCAGACATCATTGTTTTAGTATGAGAGGAAGAGGCATTAATGGCCTGGAGCCGCTTCAACGGATCTATGATATCAGTAGCAAGACTCATTCGCGCGATGGACACTTGGTTGCTCAGTTCGGTGTTGCCTTCAGGGCGCACACTGACCGGAACAGCAGCCAACAAGGGCGCTTCAGTACTAAACCCTTCATCTTTGAAATAGCGATTCATACCTTCACCAGAAATTGCCATAACAACATCATTAAGACTGACATTATTAAGTTTAGATATTCTTTTACTGTCAGCATACGGGATAGAAAAACGTGCGAAGCTACGTTGATTGGTGATCGTAGCATTGAGTGGTGTCTTAGGCGCCAGCCAATTCATTCGATGCACGTTACTGCCGTCAGAAGACTTAGCGGGTCTGAGCATATCAAAAGCTTTGAGTGTTAGCTTTGGCAAATTTTTGGTCAATTTAATAGATTGGCTAACATTATGCATCACACCTGATGCTGTGAGTTCGGCAATACCATAGTTATCGCCCCTAGCGGTTTCTCTTCGGCGCATACGTTTGTTCGCTTTTCGAGGCACTGCTGACACATCCATAATGGCTTCCATTAATACTTGCCCGCCCATACCATCGAGCGCAGCGTGATGCATTTTAGAGTAAAGTCCCACATATCGGGTGCCCTCAGGTGAGTCTGAAGGCACAGGTAAACCATCAAGTATATGCATTTCCCATAGAGGGCGGCTTCGGTCAAGCAAGCTAGAGTGCAATCGAGCGACTAGTTTATCCACGCTGCCTCTTGTTGCAGGCGGCGGTACAATGACATGTCGAATGTGGTAATCAATATCGATAGCCTCATCCGTAACCCAAATGGGGTTGGCGATATCAAATGGCATGTTGATCAGCTTGCGCTGAAAAATAGGCGCCATGTGCATACGATTTTGAATGTGGGTACACACATCCTGCATAAAATCACCTTCATAATCTGCAGGCAGCTCCAATATGCTTAGTCCACCAACATGCATTGGAGTTTCAGGTGATTCTAAGTGTAAAAAGGCTGCATCTAAGCCGCTAAGGTGATCCATTGAATTTCCTTCAGGTTGTTGATAAACGTTTTGGACTGGGCGATGTTGTGTCGACTACTTAACATGCCTCAATACCAACAATGACCAAGTGTGCATTCATCTAATATGAATATACGTTTTCCATAACTTGGTTTACCTCATTTCAGCATGAAGTGAGGGGGTTTGTTTACTATTAAAATTTAAAGTAACGTTAATTTTCGTTTAAAGCAACGGCCGAACATCTGGACTTTGTCATTGAAAGACTTAAATGCCTCATCTTGGGAGCATTCAACACAGGGGTGAGCGAAAAGGTAAGCGAAGAGGTAAGCGAAGAGGTAGGCGAAGAGGTAAGCGAAAAAGTTAATAAAAAGGTACTAGTGTCTATTGCTCGGTGATGGTGTCCCTTTATAAAACCTTACTACGGCCTAATAACACTCTGGGCCTCAACTTTAAAATCTCGACTAATAATAATTTTTCTGTTGATAGAGTCATTCTTTCCGCGATCCCTAAAACCCTCTTATCTAAAGGTAGAAGTGCAGATAAACGAGCCATATAAAACTGATAAACAGCTTCTTTAGCTGTAGCTAATACAGGACTGGCTAGAACCAGTTGTCCTTGGATGAAATAAGTATTGATATCGCCCAGAGACAGAAGTATTGGTTTAGTGCGGGCTTTCAGCGGTTTTAACGTTCTTTTGGTACAAAATCGATTAATATTGATCGCTGCATGTAACCCCATATCTAAGGCGATGCTGGCTTGTTTAGGTAATGCGTTTGGAAGCGTAGCTGAATCACCTGCGACAAAAATACTGCTGAATTCTTTCGTTTGTAAATACGAATTAACTGCTAACCCATTAGAGATTTCTTGTGTATTGATACCAACAAGATATTCAGGCAGTTTAGTACCCGCGGACCAGATAGTTAAATCTGTCTCGATTGATTTTTTATCATCAAAATGAATGCTTGATTGTTTCACTTCAGTGATTTTTTTGTTGAAGTGAAAGCTAACTTGGTAGTCTTTGCATTGGCGTAAGATATCATCTGATAATTTTTCTGGTAGAGCTTGAACCAATCTTTCAGCCCTATCAATCACATTGAATTGTAACTTTTTGTTGGTTGCATATTTACGTAATAATTCACCCAATACTTCTACACCAGTGAAGCCACCGCCGACAATATTAATATTGACTGGGTATTTATTGTTATCTAGTAGCGCTTCAATGTTGTTATGTATTTTTACCACATCATCAGCAGTGCGAAATCCATAAGCATGTTGGTTAGCACCCCTAATGTCATAGTTTGAACGTGTATGCCCTGATGCAATTAACAATACGTCGTAATTGAGTGTCTGTTGGTCATCTAAAGTGACACTTTGCAACTCACCATTAATGCTTATAACCGTCTGGTTTATAAAACGATGTCCTAATCTTGTGATAATAGTTTCTAAATTTAAACTAAGGCTTGTCTGTTTTTTAACGTCCGACAAAATCTCATGGATATTGGGTGTCCACTGAAAATCCTGTTTAATGTCAATGACTATGACTTCATGGCATTGGCTTAACTTGCTTGCAGCAGTTAGGCCGGCGAAATTAGCACCAATGATAATAACACGAGACTTTTTTCGATTTAGCGTCAAAAGGATTTCCTAAATGGTTAAAAGCGACAAATTAATAGTAGTCTGAAAAATCAGTCAAAACTCTGAGTTAAATAAAGCTTACCTAACCTCAATTAACATTTCATTACGACGCCACATAGGCAATGTTAAAGGTCCATTGTAACCCGCTTTTACTGGGTCGCTGATAGCTTCATAGCCGTTTTTGATGATCCAAGCGACAAGAAGGCTGGTGTGTTTTTTCACATTACTGTCACTCAATGTACCACTAAATTGGATCGCAGCAACTTTATAATTCTTTAGCTCACTCACATAAACTTCAGGGTTGGTTGGCTTAGGAGTCATAGCTAATGTGAAATTTTTTGGCATAACAAATGACATCATAGAGTTGTCTGTACTGTCATTGATGAAAACAGGTGCAGTCATAGGGATTTCATCTCCTTTTTTGTCTGTTTTTTCAACGGGTTTTTCTGGTTCATCATTATCGTTCATCATTACAGGAGCCGTCATAGCAATTTCAGTGGCTCCCTCATTATCACCGGTAATGTAGCTAAACAATTTTCTAAAAGCACTATTACCACTTCCACTAGCCATGCTAGTAGACACCAGCACCATTGAATGGTAATTACGCACCTCAATTTTTTGAATGTCGTCAGATTTAAGAACAGTAAAAGGGGCTGTTTCTACATCGCTTTGACCAACAACTGAGCACCCAGTCACAAATATTGATGTTAATATTAATAATATTGTTTTCATTTTACATCCTTAAATATATACATAATTAATCAACGCCCTCAACAATAAAACAAACTCGCGAACATTTATGCCATATAAACAATTATTTCCATGGGTATCAATTTCATGAAAAGTTAATTTCGAACTCAGTGCAAAAAAAGGTAGCCCTTTCTTAGCTTGAGTAAATTGGTAAACTGAATGGGGAACCGCGCCAACTATCGCTCTCTTGCTCTAAGTAATAATTGTTAGTAACTCATTGCTCTCGTTACGTGTTCCTAACTCAGCGATACGCAATAAATCCGGACACTCTTTGAGCATATTAAAGCAATAGCCAGATGCGATTAATAAAGATTGAAACAAACTAATGGTCTTATCAGAACTGCTATCAATAGCGTTTTAATAATACCTTACATTCAAAGAACAAGATCACTTAAGCAGGCACTAATCCCTCGTGTTGTTATTCAATTTCACTGAATAACAAAGGCGTTTTATTTCAACCACCGGTAATTTTTTAGTGGGCTTAGTTCAAACAATCAAAACACCGGCATCGTGCAGCTTTTTATGGGCTAAGGTTAAAGCTTGGGTGCGGTCATACACAAAATCAGCATCTGTTAATAAGGTTTCAAACCCCAAGTGCATTAGTTTTTCTTTTGTGCGGAGCTTGTTTACAAGCATCACCACTTGCTTATCTAAATCTTGTGCATCTTTTATTAAGTTTTCGATAGTCAGGGCAATAGTGTCATCTAAGAAAGAAACATCACTCAAATCTACAATAAGTGCACGGTGATCGCCCAAACTAGCGAGCTCCCTTGAAAGTGCTTTTGAAACTCCAAAAATCATAGTCCCACTTAAATAAAAGTAAAGGATTTGCCCCTGTGCTTTATTTAGCAGTGTGCGTTGTTCTTTATTTAAGGGTAATCGACCATCCACGTCACTAATGGCCTTGATGTTTTTAGCTTGTGAGGCACTGAGTTTTTCAATCGTAATAATATTTGCAATGAATACCCCAATCCCAACAGCAACCACCAAATCAACAAAAACAGTCAGCAGCAATACCGCGTACATAATGACACTGGTTTGTTTAGATGTTTTGTGTGCGCGTTTGATAAAACTCCAATCCAGGATATCGATACCCACTTTAATAGCGATGCCTGCCAATACAGCGATAGGAATAACGGAGATAAGTTCAGATGCCCCAAATACAGCCACAATTAATATGAACACACGGATGAGGCCTGACAAGGCCGATTTGGCCCCAGTTTGGATACTTACCACCGTTCCCATGGTGGCACCTGCGCCTGGCAAGCCACCAAACAAACCAGAAAATAAGTTACCTAAACCTTGACCAATCAATTCTTTATCAGATTTATGCTCACTTCGCGTGAGGTTGTCGGCGATGACCGAGGTTAACATTGAATCTATACAACCCAACATACCCAGCACTATGCCATCTAATATCATGGTTTGTAACAATTCAGAGGTAAAAGTAGGAAATACTAATGAAGGGAGACTGACGTCGATTTCGCCGATACGTTTAATATCAGGATCGGTCAGTATAAACACCGAAATTAACGAAATTACCACCAGCGCGATTAACTGTGGTGGAACCCATTGTTTGACTTTACGGGGTGTGAAAAATATTAAGAGCAAGGTGCCTAGCGCCATTCCCACCTCAGTAATGCTGATTTTACTTAACGTATCAGGAAACGCGATAATCGCTCCGGTAACGCCACCAGACGGTGCGGTCACTCCGACAGCAGGTGCAAATTGCATAATGATTAATATGCAACCAATGCCAGACATAAATCCGCTTATTACACTGTAGGGCATCAAGGTAATGTACTTACCTAACTTCAATAAACCAAACAGTATTTGTGTCAGGCCCGCAATCATAACTACCGTAAAAGCCATCGCTAAACCGGTCTCAGGGTAGCGCGCAACCATCGCCGTCACGACTGCGGCCATAATCACAGTCATGGGGCCTGTTGGCTCTGATATTAGCGTAGGAGTACCACCAAATAGCGCTGCAAAAAAACCGATAATAATGGCTCCATACAGGCCCGCTTCAGGCCCTGCACCTGAGGCTAAACCAAATGCGAGTGCCAAAGGTAAAGACACAATAGCGGCAGTTAAACCACCTAGAATGTCGCCTTTTAAACTTTTTCGGTTAATGGTGTTAAAGATCTTCAAGCGATGTCCCTTTTTATACGCTAAATTTAATGGCTGTTAATTGCACTTATTGCATATAGCAGCGTCGCTCAAGATTTATATTTATACCATATTTGTTAGATCTCGGTGGTCGGTTCAGGTACTGGTCCAGGTTGATATTCTCTATAATTTTAAAGGTATATAACGGATTATCTTAATTAATAAAATCGAGTTGCAATAACATTTAACGTATCGCACTCATATAATATTTACTGAAAAATTCGAAGCAAACACATGAAAAATCAAAATGAATGATTTTTTAGTAAAGCTTCAAGCAACTAAAATAAGTTTGTTTATTTCCAGACTTCGTGTTTCACCCAATCGACTTCCATAGTCCAGTTTTGAGTCATGAGGGAGTCATTTATCTTTGCAAAATTTAGGATAGCGAACAACGGCTCAGGGAACTGGTCGTCATCCTTATTGTTACGGTACACTTCTACTCCATCAAGGCGGAAAACAATGTTATTGCCAACCAATTCAACAGAATAATCGTGATATTCATCAAGGGTAGCGGCTTGCACCAACATTAATGCTTGCCAATCACCACCATCGCAATAGCCTAGACTTGTAATTGCACGGGCTGCATAGTGATCTGGCCCACCATCACTGTGATGTTCAAAAATATCGATTTCACCTGAGCCAGTCATCGGCCAACATACAGTTTCATTGGCTTCTTGCACGGGAGGTTCATTGTTCAATGCGCCGAGCAACCACCAAGCTGGAAACATGCCAGATTGACCACTATTTTCCACTTTTAGTCTAGCTGTCCATTTACCTTTAATAAATTCTTTGCGGTTTTTTGAGGCAATTCGACCGGCCACGTATTGTGTATCGTGATGTTGTTGACCCTGTTTGTTGAAGTTATCACAAGGTCGTTTTTCACCCAGATCAATCACACGTATTTTTAGGGTTCCATCGCTGACTTCTCGAGTGTTAAACTGATTATCTGGCACATAACATTGGTCTTCATTGTTTACCCATATCATTTGATCTTGCCAGTTTGCTGGATTAAAGGTGTCAAATTCATCCAAGAAGTCTACTTGCCAACCGCTAACAGTTTCACCGTGCTCTTGTTGAACAGGTTTTTCTGGTGAAGGTTGCGAGCAGCCAGAAATTAAGAAAACGAATGTGATGATGGCTAAGATATTCTGCATATAAATTCCAAGGTTGAACGAGTTACAAATCTGCGGGTTTAGTGCATTACAGTGCATACTATTATCTATTCCAACTATCGATTTTTGGGCTAAACAACCGCAACTTAAAGCTATTAATTATTGACGTCGTTGTGTATTAAAAGCTCATAAAAGATTTTTTTAAAGTGATTCAGGAGTTAATGCACACCTAAAATAATCGACTTTTATATCACGACACTGACTATTCTACCCAGAGATTAAGTTAGCTTGAACTAAATCTGCGACGGGTTGGAAAATATGTAAAGTAACGATACAAAAGGATACTCAACAAAATAAGAAATACTTAATTGAGTCAAATTTTAATATTGAGTTGAATTGTCATGCAGGTCTTGGAGAATTAACACACTAACTTAAATGGGATGGACTCGTTAATACGACCACCTCATTTAAGATTAACTCATCGATTAGAAAGTGATGCTCAAATCAAGCACCTGATGATTCTGACCGAATGCCAACATCGGCTATTCGTCAGAATAAGTCAGTTGATTAAACTTGTGCTGCTGATAATCGGCATCACCGAAAGTGGTATTAATCATCATCAAACGTTTAACGTAATGACCTACATTGAGCTCGTCTGTCAAACCCATGCCGCCATGTAATTGAATCGCTTCATCACCGATCAACTTTCCATTACGACCGATCATCACTTTTAACGCAGCAATATTTTTTGGCAGATCATCTGCACCACTTTCTGCTGCGCACACTGCACGATATAACATTGACTTGGCTTGTTCACCGGCCATAAACATATCAACCATACGATGCTGCAAAGCTTGGAAGCTGCTGATAGCCACACCAAATTGTTTACGTGTTTTAGTGTATTCGATAGTGGTAGTGTTGAGCTTTTGCATAATGCCCATGGCTTCTGCACATAAGGCGATAATCACGTCACCAACGACCGCTTCCATTAATGCATAACCTTTATCAACATCTCCTAAAACGTGATCAGCAGCAACACGCACGTTGGTCAGTTTAATGTTCGCAACCAACTGTCCGTCCATCAAGCGATAAGAAGTGCGTTCTACGCCTTTTGCATCGGTATCAATCAGAAACAAAGTAATACCTGCTTCATCACACTGATCGCCTGATGTTCTGGCAGACACCACTACTTTATTGGCGGCCATACCATTGGATACTACCGTCTTTTCGCCGTTGAGAATAAATTCATCGCCATCACGTTTGGCTTGTGTTCTCACGTCAGCCAATTCAAAACGGCTTTGACGTTCTAGGTAGGCAAACGATCCTTGCAATGAACCATCAATAATTTTTTCAATATTGGCTTCTTGCAAGGTAGCATTAGCGCTTTTATTTAACAAACCACCAAACATTAGTACAGTTGCAACAAATGGCTCAACCACTAAACCTTTGCCCATTTCTTCCATTACGGCCATGACTTCGGTTGCACCGCCGCCAAAACCGCCATGGGCCTCGTCGAAGGGGATAGAAAGCCAGCCAAGTTCTGCAAACATTTGCCAGTTTTTAGGGTTAAAGCCTAAATCACTCGCGGCATTATCGCGGCGGCTGTCAAAGTCATATTCGTCTCGCACAAAGCGCTCAACGCTGTCTTTGAGCATGTTTTGTTCTTCGGATAAATTAAAATTCATAATTAAAGGCCCAGTACGTATTTGGCAGTAATGTTTTTCTGTACTTCGTTTGAACCACCATAAATCGTGGCGGCTCGTCCGTACATATAAGCTTGTCTCGCTGTGTGTCCAAAGGCATGGCCTATGGTTTCTTCCGTATCTTCGCCGTGGATCACACCACTGTAATAACCTGCCAAATCCATATACATCTGCTGGATCGACTGTTGAATTTCAGTACCTTTGATTTTTAACAGTGAAGATTCAACACCTGGTCCTTTGCCATCTGCTGTTGAGGCAAGTACACGTAACTCTGTGTATTCGAGGGCCATCAGTTCAATTTCAGTATTAGAGAGACGATTCTGAAACTGGCTATCTTCACTAAGGGGACGCCCGCCGCTCACTTCTTGTGCTAGTAATTCGCGTAACTCGCGCAGCTTACGTTTAGAATCAGCAACGGCTGCAATAGAAGTACGTTCGTGGGCCAACAAGGCTTTAGCGTAAGTCCAACCTTTTCCTTCCTCGCCAATGCGGTTGGCAGTGGGCACACGTACATTGTCAAACACCACTTCATTTAGACTGTGGTGATCGTCAATAGATGAAATTTTATTAACCGAAACGCCAGGGCTTTTCATATCAATCAAAAGAAAAGTAATACCGTCTTGGCGCTTGCCAGAAGAGTCGGTGCGCACCAAGCAGAAAATCCAGTCGGAGTATTGTGCGTAAGTCGTCCAAATTTTAGCACCAGTGACAATGTAATCATCACCATCTAATTCCGCTTTGGTTTTTAATGCGGCCAAATCTGAGCCGGCACCGGGTTCTGAATACCCCTGACACCACCAGTCTTCGTTCTTAAGGATGCGTGGCAAAAAATGTTTTTTCTGTTCGTCGTTGCCAAAGTCATAAATAACGGGGGCGACCATTTTCAAACCAAATGGCACCACATCAGGAATACCAGCTAAAGAGCGCTCTGTTTCAAAGATAAAGTTTTCAGTCACCGACCAGTCAACACCACCGTGTTCAACAGGCCAACCAGGAGCCAACCAACCTTTAGCATTAAGTCTATTTTGCCATTCAATTTGTGCAGCCTTATAATCGCCATCACGTGCATTGATCCGCGCCTCTAGGTCTTCAGTCCAATTCTCAGATAAAAATGTACGTACTTGGTCTCGAAAGGCCAATTCCTCAGCCGAAAATGTAATATCCACTAGTGTTTCCTCTATCAATTGTTCAGCTCGAGACTGACCTCGAGTAGACAAACACTTTACGCTCCTTCCTTTCCCTTGTACTTAGGGTAAAATGCCACTTAATATGGCATATGTGCCAAATTAAGTCAGTGGAGGAAATTATACACGTGTCGGAAATAATGCCTGTTACAAAATGGAGAGTGGCTCTATTAGTATTTAACGGTGCCTGGGCTTCTACGGTTTATGGCTCATTGGAATTATTTCACAGTGCTAACTTACGCCAACCAGAAGACCAACGATTTCACTGTGACTTACTCAGTGAGGATACGCGACCAGTGCAGCTGTATGGTGGCCATTCTATACATGGCGATGCTGTCATTGGTGAACAATCTTATGATCTAATTATACTTGCGCATTACTGGGGAGATTTTGAAAAAGTGAAACAGCAACACCCTAAAATCCCACCTTGGCTAGCTAAACAATATGCTCAAGGTGCGCGCATTGCTGGCATTAATAGTGGCATCTTTTGGGCTGCAGAAGCGGGAATTTTGGATGGGGGAAGAGCCACTACCTACTGGCGTCATCTAAGGGAGTTTCAACAGCGTTATCCCGATATTCAATGGCAGGCTAACCAAGCCAGTGTTGAACACGAAGGCATATACAGCTCTAATGGTCAAAATGCCTCAATGGACTTAAGTTTACACTTACTAGAAAAGTTTTGTGGTCCCTCGCTTGCAGCCGGATTAGCCAGAGATATCAGCTCGGATAGCCGTAGAATTTATGATTTAAACC
>CAZMDX010000660.1:0-5183 GCA_964564805.1 uncultured Pseudoalteromonas sp.
GGGCATATTACTATTGCGTGGTTGTGGTTAAGGCAAGCTGAAATAGCCACCGAAAAACTCGCAGCATCACCGCACATCGACGATGAAAAGTTCTATAACGGTAAAATCCAAGCCATGAAGTACTTTTTTAATAGCGAATTACCCCTTACGTTTCATTGGGGTAACTTAGTAAAAAATATAGACAGTTCAAGCTTTGATACACATCCAGATTGGCTGTGATTGCAATGAAAATGAGTCATAAAATCATTAATAAAGAGTAGTAGTTCAGCCGCGAGTTAAATCTCCGCTATGAAGACTATTAAATACCTCACAACTATCTAATTAATAGTTGTGAGGTATTTAACACGCCTAACACAGATCGGCTGGTCTAAATGACATGCAACCTGCAACAGACGGTAAAAAAAACACATGCTTGAGCCCTAGCATTAGGTGCGCAGGGCTAATATGGATTAATACTATTTACACGTTAAATATGTGAGCTAACTGTCTACACGTGTGCAATGGTGAGAGACGAAATGGTAACGGTCAAAAGGAATTATCAGCATCGATGGTCAAAATGACACGACTCGATAAAATAGATGCAAAAATTTATATTTAATCTGTTACCAACGGAGCTGTATAATTTAGCAATACCAACCCTATTTAAGGTTAATGCAATAGGTATTTTGAGCGCGCCCTAAAATAGCAGCCCGAGTGATTCTCATATAAAAGACAATTTGAATGTTTAGCGTTTAATAATGTTGATATAGAGTTAGTCAGGTTTTAAATAAGCAATATCGTCTTCATCACTAAGGCCAAAATCGTAGCCTCCTTCAAAATCATCATTTAATTCATTAGTAACGTTGACTGAAAGTTCTAAAATCTCCGGGATATACATAGGCAGATTTTTTTGTGCTTTGATAATTGTTTTAAATTCACTAAATTGCAACAAAGATATACCTAAAAGAAAGTTTATGATGGTTTCGTGTTGATTTTCCGCAAAAGCTGAAACACAGCTCGCAAACTTTTTGAGCACTGTATCTAAGTCTGTGGTGCTTAGATAGGTGATCAGTTGAGTATAACGTTGATTATTAAAGACTTTCTGTTCAGAGTCTATCAGCATAAGAGCAATGGCTGAATTGAGCAGTTTTTGTAGTTCAAACTTTAGATAATCCTCATCTGTTTCAGGGATCACACTATTAGCCGCATATTGTGCTGATATTTTTTTGTACACGTCAAATAGCTTTCTTCTGTCCTGGCCTTTTTCAACTAATTTAGCGTGAACTGTTGTTATGTCTGTGGTGCTGTTTGCTGCTAATGCATAAGTAGAAAGTTTAATTTGTTTAAAATAGTCAGTAGATATGTCTTTTAATCCAGAATACTTAGCCCAGCCCGCTCTAAAACAATAAACAATACCCTGGGTCTTGATAATTTCTTTGGCTTTTTCGGTACTATTATCGCAATGGCTTAACAGCCCTAGGTTAATAATTCCTAGGACTATTTCACAAGCTTTTTTAATGTGATCTGCATAAACAACAGATAAATTGTCAGATGCAATCCTTAGCGACATATCAGATAATTGCTGTTTAGTTTTATGCACAAACTGCTCAGAAAAATATCCTTCAGCTAGGCCATCTTTTAATACTAAAAGGACAAAAGGCTTGTTCCTCAACTCTGCTATTTTCATGATGCTATCCTTATCATCTTACAGAGGAGCAAACATATCGTCTGTATCCATTTCAACTGCCGTCACTCTTTGCTTATTAGCATTGTTTTTCAAAGCGGTTTCCATATTGTCCAAGGTACCATTTGTGCTGATGGTCATTACTTCATTGTAAGCTTCTTCATCAAGGCTTTTTATTTTGAGAAGTAATTCTTCAATACTGCCAGATACTTGCTCTTCTTCGTATTCGAGTTCAGAAAAATCATGTCCAATAAAAGGAAATGATAAATATAACAAGCCAAAATCATCTTGGACAATAGCCTTAAGTACCTCTCGTTGTTTTTCATCATCTTCATAGGATAGAAATATTTGTGCAAGTAAACTATGAGCCTCAGTTTGTGCACAAAAAATCGATTCTTCATCCATGTTTTGCCAATATGAAGGTTCGACATTTAATAATTTTTTAATAGAATCTGCATCCATTAACCAGGTAGCAATAGAAGGTATAGTGGCATCATGTTCTCGCACAATTTTAGCTACTGTTAAAATATCCATTTCAGAAAATACTGCTAACATAGCGCTATCCCCCTGTTCTGATGCAATTTTTTCCAATGAATTACCTGCACGTCTGCCGCTATTTTGGGCTTGTTCCGTAATGTCGGAGGCGAGAATTAGTGCTTTACTAGTCAATGGGTATTCCTCAAAAATAGTTTAATATTATTCATCGTAGCCGTAAGTTTCATAAGGACCTGTTGAGTCGTCGTTAGGATCGACTTCCTCAGGTAAAGGCGGCAAAGGGGTCGCATCATAAGTATTATAAAAATGAATAATTAACACTGCCGTTTTTAACTCATGCTCTGAGTGTTCCATTAATTGTGTAATTGTTGTTCTTGCATCAGCGTGAACTGCGACAAAAGGCTTGATGTCAGCCCATGCTGGTTGTTGAGAGACATCTAGCATGGCTAGATTTTTTGAATCAATTCTTACGCTGCGGGTAATAGCCATTGCCAACTGGTCGACTAAGCCATTAAAAGTTGAGCTATTCAAGGATAACTGAGCCGACAAAACCTTTAGATAATTTGCCAATAAATCAGGATTTTCAGGGTCACTTAATGACTCCATGTTCTCTAAATACATAGAGAAATCATCGGATAGATAAGACGGTATTAGTATTTCTGATTGCATTTAATGGGTTCCTACAGCAAGGCATTGTGCCAAAAAGAATCGGCTACTTCTCTTGGATCAGTGATGATAGTGTAATTACTCTTAATATATGCAGAGCGCTTTTTGGGATCAGAGATTATATCGTATGCTTTTTGAATAAACTGAAACTTTTCCTTTGCCTCAGCCGCATCATTTCTATCGGGATGGTATTGATTAGCCAGTTTTCGATACGCTTTTTTTATATCGGTCGTAGTCGAGGTTCTGGTAACACCTAAAATTTCAAAATAATCCATAAAATGTAAAATAATCCTGGTGTATGTAACTCAACTAAAGATTGTTTTTGGTTTTTCAAGTTTTATTTTACCTTTACCGCCTAGGTTTAACAATGCTGAGTTACTAATTATTATGCCTGATAAGTGTTCGAAAATAGTTATAAAAATGTTCTGTCACTTAAGACATAGTTGTTTTGACTCGACAGTGATCTGTCAATTAAAAATCAATTAAAAAGATATGTATAACAGGTTTTACAAAGTGCCATCCGTGGCGTTTTTTTATTTTTCTACAAAAGCTCTCTCAACGACGTAGTCTCCTTGTACACCCTTTTTAGGACTTTCCTTGAAGCCTAACTCATCAATAATCTCGCAAGTTTCTTTTAACATGGATGGGCTACCACATAGCATGACACGGTCAAACTCTGGATCAAGTTCAGGTATGCCGACATCATGATATAATTTTCCTGTTGTAATCAAATCAGTAATACGTCCCTGATTTTTATATGGCTGGCGGGTAACACTCGGATAGTAAATTAGCTGTTCGGTGATCATCTCACCCAGATACTCATGTTCAGGAAGATCTTCGGTTATGATCTTGTTGTACGACAATTCGTCGATAAACCTCACACCATGAAACAAAATAACTTTTTCGAAGCGTTCATAAGTCTCAGGGTCTTTGATAATACTTAAAAAGGGAGCCAGTCCTGTTCCTGTTCCGATCAATAGTAAATTTCGACCATCTCGTAAATCGTCGATAACCAGTGTTCCCGTTGGTTTACTACCAATAATGACTTCGTCGCCAATCGATAAGTGCTGCAACTTAGATGTGAAAGCACCGCCTTCCACCTTAATGCTGAAAAACTCTAAATAATCTTCATGGTTTGCACTAACGATACTATAGGCGCGCAAGATTGGCCGCTTTTGTTCTTGCTCTAAGCCAATAATAATATATTCCCCGTTTCTAAAACGGAGGCTTTGACTACGCGTCGTTTTAAAAGAAAAAAGTGTATCGTTCCAGTGAAGAACATCGATGACTTTTTCAGGGTTGAATTTTCTTTGCATAATTTTTCCTGTAGTAAGATTATTTTATTTCTTTACCTGCGGCTTGAAGGTCTGCATGGTAGCTTGAACGAACTAACGGACCTGATGCAGCATGGGTAAATCCTAGTTCTCTTGCGGTAATACCCAGTTGCTCAAATTCGACCGGTGGAACATAACGTTTCACTGCCAGATGATGCCTACTGGGTTGCAAGTACTGCCCTAATGTAAGCATCTCTACATCATGTTTACGCAAGTCTTGTAATACGTCAGTAATTTCTTGAGTAGTCTCGCCAAGACCAAGCATAAGCCCTGATTTTGTAGCTACTTGCGGGTGCATGACTTTAAAACGTCGTAACAACTCCAATGAATTTTTGTAATTAGCCCCGGGGCGAACTTCTCGGTACATATGTGGAGCGGTCTCAAGGTTATGATTAAATACATCTGGTGGTGCCGTACTTAAAATATCGAGTGCTTTGTCCATCCGGCCTTTGAAGTCAGGAACCAAAATTTCGATTTTTATTGTAGGTACCTCATTACGTATCGCATTTATGCAGTCTACAAAGTGTTGGGCACCGCCATCACGAAGGTCATCCCTGTCAACTGATGTAATGACCACATACTTTAATTTCATATCCCGTATTGTGGCGGCTAATTTTTGCGGTTCCTCAGCGCTCACTGGTAAAGGTCTGCCATGTGCTACATCGCAAAACGGGCAGCGGCGCGTGCAAATAGCTCCTAAAATCATAAATGTAGCAGTTCCGTGATTAAAACATTCGTGCAGATTAGGGCATGAAGCTTCTTCGCAAACTGAGCTTAGATTATGCTTACGCATAGCTTGTTTAATTTGATCTACTTTCGCTGTATTACTTGGCAGTTTTATCTTTAACCAACTAGGCTTTTTTAATGTGGTTGCTTTCTCACTAGTGACTATTTTTACTGGAATAAAAGCCAATTTGTCAGCATTTCGCAGCTTTTCTCCAGCCACATATTTTGATTGTTTTATGTTATTCATAATATTTGTAAGCCCTATTAATACTCTACGTATTACTACTTAATTTTGGCTG
>CAZMDX010000661.1:0-1918 GCA_964564805.1 uncultured Pseudoalteromonas sp.
TAACAGATGTCTGAGGTTGTGCTTATCATCATCGCCTCTCTGGTCGCGTGCGTTGTTTTAGCTGTGGTTGTCTGGCTGCGAGTAAAGAGTGATTTTGGCCCCCTCAAATCGAATGGCGAACCACATGGCAAGGAGAACGAAGAATCTGCTATGAAGGCTGGCGACTGGTTCGACGCTGTGATGAATTTCGTTATTGCCGTTTTACTCGGAGCGGCGATGTCCTCATCAGGTTCGTGGTTTGTGGCCGTGCTCATTCCACTGTTAGCTGCGGTGCTATTTTTTTACACGTCCCTGTTCGACAGACTGATTGACAAGATCTTTCCCAGCGGAATACGACCAGCACACAAATCAAAAAAGACGCGTATAACACCTCTGGCAAAGCGCCTTAGCTTTCCCTTGGGCCTTTTTCTTGGGATTGTTTTGGCTGCTCTGGGATTGGGCGATCGGTACCTTGGCTGGCTATTGTAAGGCCCATGATGCCCAAAATTGACCGATATCATTCATTCTCGCGACATGCATGAAACATGTTACCGTCCGCCACATAACAAGAGCAATCACTCGGAACGGTTTAAAGCCGCTTTCGTTTCACTACAGCAACTTTAAACCGTCCTGTGTTGCCGGCGTTAAATGCCTAAGCTGATCAATTAAAATTTTATCGACTTGATGCATCTTAACCAATTAACCAGTTATTTATTAAGGACAATAATGAAGTATTTCATTTCTATTTTTTTCACAACAATATTATTCATTTCCGTTAGTGTAAATGCAGTTCCTGCGAAAAAAGTGCTAATTATTGCATCAAACATGATTGATATGGGTGATGCTGAAAAGCATGATGCGAGAAATAACTTATGGGAAGTAGCACCGCCTTATCATATTTTTGTAAGCCATGGTTTCGAAGTCGATTTTGTTTCACCTGATGGAGGAAAAGTTGAATTCATGATGGATCCTCTAGGTATTAGTAGTTATACCATTAAATATGAAGGTTTCATGGATAAAGCAAACAACTCTTTTACCTCAAAGCAAATTGAACCGAGTGATTATTGGGGAGTTTATATTGGTGGTGGTTATGGCCCTTTATTTGATGTTGCTAATAATAAAGAATTACAATCAATTATTGCAAAAATATATGAATCGGGAGGTATTATTGGTGGAGGCGGCCATGGTGCAGGTGCTTTTGCTAATGTCGTTTTATCTACAGGGGAGTTTCTCGTTAAGGGTAAAAAAGTTGCCGGTTTTCCAAATTCAACAGAAAAATCTAAATCATGGGCGAAACAAGGCTCTTTATTACCGTTCCTCGTTGAAAATCAGTTAAATAAAAATGGTGCTGTCGCACAAAATAAAAAAACCTTAAAAAACAAACATGAAGTTGTTATCGATCAGCGAATTGTTTCAACAATGTTTTTACCGTCGGCAGCTCTTGTTGCAAAAGAAATGATAATATTAAACAAGTAGTAGCGGCACTTAACAAGCTATTAAACAAGGACAAAAAAACAGTTGGTTGTTTACGCTCCTCAACATTTGAGTAAACAATTTTTTTCCATTATTAGGGCGTTAGCAGGCCAAAGCTATTATCAAGTGGTTATCGGTAAGTGGTGTGCAAGGCGGTTAGCTTTTTTAGTTTGTCACCGTAGGTAATATAAATTCACGTAACCTGAAAAGTCCGGCAATATTTATGTATCAATAACTTGCGAACAAAAGGCAAAGGATAGGCAATCACATAATTTCAGTAAGGACAGCACGGCTTTTTAGTGCATCAAATAATTCAAGCAGCGGCACACAATTCAGCCGCTAACAAAACAATCAACCACATTCGCTATGCTCATTGGAAAAATGCCTCGCTCTCGCTTAGCTTTTCCCGTTATTGTAGGCGTTAAATGGAATCAGTATGATGCAAGCTGTAATTTTTGACATGGAT